>NZ_JBHXSA010000022.1:0-69370 GCF_042716475.1 Streptomyces sp. NPDC058671
GCGCGCCCCTTCGGCGGTCGCGGCGGCGGTCAGCCGATCGGGAGGCCGGCGGGCAGGCCGCCGAGGAGGCCGCCCAGCGCGCCACCCCCGAGACCACCGGTGACGGCGTCGAGCGGGAGACTCTTGGTGGCCTGGCCGGCGGTGGCCGGCAGGGTCTTCACACCCTGGTCGAGGGCGCCCTGACCGGCACCGAGGGACTCGGGGGCGCCGACGGGGAGTTCGGTGAGTCCGGCACCCAGCGGGAGGGCCTTGGTCACCGTGCCCAGCGCGTCGGCACCGACGGGCAGGGAGGGCGCTGCGGAGGCCGTGCCGGCGGCGGTGACGGCGAAAGCGGCACCGAGGGCGGCGACACCGAGCTTCTTGGCGGCAGACTGCTTCATCTGAAAATCTTCCTTGGGGAATCCGGGGGCTTCGGGAAAAAGCCGGGAGGGGAAATCCTGGGAATGCAGAGCGGCTCTGCAACCTAACCAGGGATCGTCGCCTCCGCAAACATCGGAAAGCGGCCGGGTGTCGCGCTCACCCGGCCGCCCCCACCCCCGTGACGGGGTGCCGTCTCAGCCCGCCGTACGGGAAGAATCGCTGGTCGTGGCGGTCTGCTGGAACAGCCATTCGGACTTCAGCTCGGCGTATCCGGGCTTGATGACCTCGTTGATCATGGCCAGTCGTTCATCGAAAGGAATGAACGCTGATTTCATCGCATTGACAGTGAACCACTGCATGTCGTCGAGCGTGTAATCGAACGCCTCGGTCAACAGCTCGAATTCGCGGCTCATGCTCGTCCCGCTCATCAGCCGGTTGTCGGTGTTGACCGTGGCCCGGAAGTGCAGCCGGCGGAGCAGACCGATGGGATGCTCGGCGATGGAGGCGGCGGCCCCGGTCTGGAGGTTGGACGAGGGGCACATCTCCAGCGGGACGCGCTTGTCGCGGACGTAGGCGGCGAGCCGGCCGAAGGTCACCGAGCCGTCGTCGGCGACCTCGATGTCGTCGATGATCCGGACGCCGTGCCCCAGCCGGTCGGCGCCGCACCACTGGAGCGCCTGCCAGATGGACGGAAGCCCGAAGGCCTCGCCCGCGTGGATCGTGAAGTGGTTGTTCTCCCGCTTGAGGTACTCGAAGGCGTCGAGGTGGCGGGTGGGCGGGTAGCCGGCCTCGGCGCCCGCGATGTCGAAGCCGACGACGCCGGTGTCGCGGTAGCGGTTGGCGAGTTCCGCGATCTCCAGGGCGCGGGCGGCGTGCCGCATGGCGGTCAGCAGGGCGCCGACCCGGATCCGGTGCCCGTTCGCCCTGGCTTGGCGCTCGCCCTCACGGAAGCCCTCGTTGACGGCCTCCACGACCTCCTCCAGGGTGAGGCCGCCCTCCAGGTGCTGCTCGGGGGCGTAGCGCACCTCCGCGTACACGACGCCGTCCTCGGCGAGGTCGACGGCGCACTCGACGGCGACGCGGAAGAGTGCCTCCCGCGTCTGCATGACGGCGCAGGTGTGCGCGAAGGTCTCCAGGTACCGCTCGAGGGACCCGGAGTCGGCGGCTTCGCGGAACCAGATGCCGAGCTTGTCGGGTTCCGTCTCGGGGAGCTGCGAGTAGCCCTGCTCCCGGGCGAGTTCGATGATCGTGCCGGGGCGCAGCCCGCCGTCGAGGTGGTCGTGGAGCAACACCTTCGGGGCGCGGCGGATCTGGTCCGCGGTGGGGATGCTGGGGGTCTGGCTCGTCATTTCCGCACTCTAGCCCCTACGCGCGTAGAGCGCGCCCTGGAGCACCGCGTCCGCGCCGGACGTCTTGCGGTCCGGCCCGGGAGCCCGAACGCCTAGCGTGGGCCCATGACTTCCGCGACACCCGGCTCCGAGCTGCACCGCGTCCACGCCTTCCTGTCCGGCTTCGACCGCAGGCAGGCGGCGCGTACGGTCGACTTCCCGGGCGGCTTCGCCGCCTTCGACGACGCGTACCCGCTGTCCCGGGGGAACAACCACGTCCTGGTCGACGGTGAGACCGACGCGGAGGCGCTGCCCGCGCGGATCGAGGAGCTGATGGGCCACCTCCCGTACCGGCATGCGCACGTCCTCGACGAGGCGGTCGCCGCGGCCTGTCTGGGGCCGATGTCCCGGGCCGGGTATCAGCACTCCACCTCACTCCTCATGTGCCACACCGGCCCCGTGGACGGTCGTGGCGGGGCCCGGGAAGTGGACCTGGACGCGCTGCGCGGGCCGGTGACCGCGTCCTGGCACCGCATCGCGCCGCAGGCCGCCCCGGAGCACGTCCACGACCTGGTGGAGCGGCGGGCGGCCCGGCTCAGGGGCGCCGAGATCGTCCGGTTCCTGGCTTCGTACGGCCCGGCCGGCGAGGTGGCCGCCTGGGCCGATCTGTACCTGGACCCGGCGAGCGGGGTGGCGCAGATCGAGGACCTCGTCACGGACGGGGCGCACCTCGGGCAGGGGCATGCCGGCGCCGTCCTCGACACGGCCTTGCGCCTGGCCGCCGACGCCGGCTGCACCATCCGTTTCCTGACCGCCCGGGTGAACGACTGGCCGCACCGCTGGTACGCGCGGAAGGGCTTCGGGACGATCGGGAGCATGTCCCGTTTCGGACGGCCTTGAGAACCGGGGGTGTTCGGTCCCCGGACGATACGCAACAGAGACCGCGCGTACGACTGGCGTACACCTCCGCTTCTGAGACTGTTCTGTCATGGCGCACTTCGCACTCGTGGGGCCGCCCGACGCCCGGAGACCCCGGCTCGGACGGCCTGTTGCAGGTTCACGGACGTCGGCGGCCGCGGGCGGCGTGGTGCTGCTGCTGCCGGACGGCGAGCCGGTGTCGGGGCGGGGTGCCTCCCTGCGGGCCCACGCGGCGATGCTGCCGCTCGGGCGCGCGCTCGTCCGCGCGGGCCGGTCCGAGGGACTCGTCGCCCATGTGGTGCGCTACCGGGGGCGCGGCTGGAACGGGGCCGACGCGAACCTCGCCCAGGACGCGTCCTGGGCGGTCGCGGAGGCGGTGCGGCGCTACGGCGACGTCCCGGTCTGCCTCGTCGGCCACGGGCTCGGCGCCCGGGCGGCGCTGCGGGCGGCCGGGCACGCGGCGGTCGGCGCGGTCCTGGGGCTCGCCCCCTGGCTGCCGGAGGACGACGTGGCGGCGGAGCCGGAGGCGGTGCGTCAGCTGGTGGGGCGCCGGGTGCTGCTCGTCCACGGCACGAACGACGCCCGTACGGACCCCGAGCTGTCGTTCCGGTTCGCGCAGCGGGCGAAGAAGGCCAACCGGGACACCTGCCGCTTCGAGGTGCACTCGGACGGCCACGCGCTGCGCCAGTACGCGGACGAGGTCCAGTGCCTTGCCGCCGACTTCGTCCTCGGTGCCCTCTTCGCCCGCCCGGTCGCCCGCCCGGTGACGGACGCGATGGCCGCTCCCCCGCCCCTCGGCCTGCGGATGCCGCTGGCGGCGGGCTTCGGGGGCGCCCCCCGGCGTCTCTAGGGACGGGCCTGACGGGCCCTACGGCAGCAGGTGGCCCCTCCTGCTCAGGAGGAACTTCTTGAAGGCGGCCACCGGGGCCGTGTCCGGGTGGCCGTCGAGCCAGGCGACGCCGATCTCGCGGACCGCGCGCGGGGCGGTGACGGTGAGTTCGACGACGCCGGGGCGCGGGACGGCCGGCGGCGGCAGCAGGGCGACGCCGAGACCGGCGGCGACCAGGCCGCGCAGGGTCTCGGCCTCCTCGCCCTCGAAGGCGACCCGGGGCCTGAAGCCGGCCTCGGCGCACAGGTCGTCGGTGATGCGGCGCAGTCCGTACCCCGGTTCCAGGGTCACGAAGGTCTCGTCCGCGGCCTCGGCGAGGCGGACCCGTCTGCGGCTCGCGAGCCGGTGGTCGTCGGGGACGACGAGCCGGAGCCGCTGCTCGTCGAGACGGCGGGCGACCAGGTCGGGGGCGTCCGGGACCGGGGAGGTCAGGCAGAGGTCGAGGTCGCCGGCCCGGAGCCGTTCGATCATGGCCTCGCCGTAGTTCTGGACGAGGGTGAAGCGGATCCGCGGATGGTCGACGCGGAAGGCGCGGATGAGACCGGGGACGGTCTCGGAGCCCATGGTGTGGAGGAAGCCGAAGGCGACGCGGCCCGCGGTGGGGTCGGCGTCGGCCCGTACGGTGTCGGCGGCCCGTTCCACCTCGGCCAGGGCCCGCTCGGCGGCGGTGAGGAAGCGGCGCCCCGCGGGGGTGAGGGAGACCGTGCGGCCGCGGCGGGCGAAGAGGGTGACGCCGAGGTCCTGTTCGAGCCGGACGATCGCCCGGGAGAGCGTGGACTGGGGGACGCCCATCTCGGCCGCGGCGCGGGTCACGTGCTCGTGCCGAGCGACGGCGGCGAAGTACGCGAGCCGCGGGGCGAGCAGCGGCCCCATGTCTTCTTCGTTACTGTTCGGTGACAGGCGAGGCTGTGACCTGTACTCATGCACCATGGGAACGATTACAGCAGTTCCGTGCATTGGACGCATGAAACGGGGCGTCCTACGTTCGTGACATGCCTTCCGCCAGTACCCAGGCGGCCGCCACCACCGCGTCCGCCGACACCCGCCTCGCCCCCGGCACCCCCGGCCACCGCCGGATGAGCCTCGCGCTCTTCGCCGCGGGCCTCGCCACCTTCGCCCTCCTCTACTCCACGCAGGCCCTCCTCCCGGCCATCTCGGCCGAGTTCGGCGCCACCGCCTCCGCCGCCTCCTGGACGGTCTCGGCCGCGACCGGCGCCCTGGCCCTGTGCGTCCTCCCGCTCAGCGCCCTCTCGGAGCGCTTCGGCCGGCGCGCGATGATGACCGCCTCCCTGTCGGTCGCGGTCGCCGTCGCGCTCCTGGTGCCGCTCGCCCCGAACCTGGAGTCCCTGATCGCCCTGCGTGTCGTCCAGGGCGCGGCGCTCGCCGGGCTGCCGGCGTCCGCGATGGCCTTCCTCGCGGAGGAGGTCCGGCCCAAGGCGCTGATCGCGGCGATCGGCCTGTTCGTGGCGGGCAACTCGCTCGGCGGCATGAGCGGCCGTCTGGTGACCGGCTGGGTGGCCCAGCTGTGGGGCTGGCGAGCGGGTCTGGCGGCCGTCGGGCTGACCTCCCTGCTGTGCGCGCTCGCCTTCCGGGCGCTGCTGCCGAAGGCACGGCACTTCACCCCAGGCCCGCTCGCGCCGAGGGCTCTCGCCCGCACCGTACGGACGCATCTCTCGGACCCGCTGCTGGTGCGGCTGTACGTGATCGGCGCCCTGTTCATGACGGTCTTCGGCGCGGTGTACACCGTCATCGGCTACCGCCTGGTGGAGGCCCCGTTCTCCCTGCCGCAGGGCGTGATCGGCTCGATCTTCCTGGTCTACCTGGTCGGTACGGTCTCCTCGGCGGCGGCCGGGCGCCTCGTCGGGCGGCTCGGCCGGCGCGGGGCGCTCTACCTGGCGGTCTCCACCACCGCCCTCGGCCTGCTGCTCTCGCTCGCCGACACGCTGGCGACGGTGCTCGCGGGCCTGGTCCTGATCACGGCCGGCTTCTTCGCGGGCCACGCGGTCGCCTCCTCGTCGGTGAGCCGTACGGCGAAGACGGGCCGCGCGCAGGCTTCGGCGCTCTACCAGTCCGCGTACTACCTCGGCAGCAGCGCGGGCGGCACGCTCGGCGCGATCGCCTTCCACGCGGGCGGGTGGGCCGGCACCGTCCTGATCGGTCTCGTCGCGGTCCTCGGCGTCGTGTCGGTCACGCTGTACGGCAGCCACAGCGCCCGCCTGGAGGCGCGCCGGATCGGGCCCGCCGCGTCCTGCTGAACTCGTCCGGATCCGATGCAACTGAGTCGCTCCCCCGGACGTCCTGAACGATAGGACTCTAGGGGGAGTTGACGATCATGAAGACAATCGCGGGTCGGATGGGGAAGAGAGCGGGCATCGTGGCCGGCCTCACCTCGATGGTGGTGCCGATGACGATCGCGCTCGGTGCGGCTCCGGCGCAGGCGGCGTCCTGCAACGTGACGACGGGCCCGTACCAGAAGCAGGTGGAGAAGTTCCTCGGGCGGACGGTCGACGGGCGGCAGTCGCTCGCCGACTGCAAGGCCATCCAGGCGTTCCAGGCGAAGCACGGCATCACGCCGGCCGCGGGGTACGCGGGGACGATCACCTGGCGCACGATGAACACGATGCTCCAGCAGAAGGCGGCGGGCACCAACCCCAACCGGGCGGGCACCTGCCCCACCAACCGGGGCCGGATCGCCTGCGTCGACCTGACCCGCCAGCTGAGCTGGATCCAGGACGGCGCCCGTCTCACGTACGGCCCCGTGCCGGTCCGTACGGGCAAGGACGGCACCGAGACCCGCACGGGCTCGAAGAAGATCTACATGCGGAACATCAACCACTGGTCGACGATCTACCACGTCTCCATGCCGTACTCGCAGTTCTTCGACGGCGGGCAGGCCTTCCACTCGACCACGAAGTCCATGTGGAACCCGCCGGGTTCCGGCGGCTGCGTCAACATGCGGTCGGCCGACGCCAAGGCGTACTGGAACCTGCTCAGGAACGGTGACGACGTCTTCGTCTACGGACGCAAGCCGGGAACCTGACCCGACTGTCAGTCCGCTGCGGTAGCTTCCCTCTCACCGGCACCGAACGGGTGCCGGTGAGGGCTGAGTGGGGTGTGGACCCGATGAGTGACGCCGCGACCGCGACGACCGACGAACTGGACAAGTACCGCCGGGAGCTGACCGGTTACTGCTACCGGATGCTCGGATCGTCCTTCGAGGCGGAGGACGCGGTGCAGGACACCATGGTGCGGGCCTGGAAGGCGATCGACTCCTTCGAGGGCCGCTCCTCGCTGCGGTCCTGGCTCTACCGGATCGCCACCAACGTCTGCCTGGACGCGCTGAACGCGGGCAACCGGAGGGCACGGCCGATGGACCTGACCTCGCCGACGCCGGTCGCCCAGGCGCAGCTCGTCAAGCAGCCCGAGGTCACCTGGCTGGAGCCGATCCCCGACGGACGGGTCCTGCCCTCGGCCGCCGACCCGGCGGAGACGGCCGTCTCCCGGGAGACCGTACGGCTCGCGTTCGTGGCCGCGCTCCAGCACCTGCCGCCCAAGCAGCGGGCGGTGCTCATCCTGCGCGAGGTGCTCGCGTGGCGGGCGAGCGAGGTCGCGGAGCTCCTCGACAGCACCGTCGCCTCGGTCAACAGCGCGCTCCAGCGGGCCCGGGCCACCCTGGCCGAGCAGGCGCCGGCCACCTCCGACCCGGCGAACCCGCTCGACGAGGAGCAGAAGGCGCTCCTTGAGCGCTATGTCGCCGCCTTCGAGGGGTACGACATGAAGGCGCTGACCGCGCTCCTCCACGAGGACGCGACCATGTCCATGCCGCCGTACGACCTCTGGCTCCGGGGCCACGACGACATCGTGGGCTGGATGCTGGGCGTCGGCGAGGTCTGCTCCGGCTCGAAGCTGGTGCCGACCGTGGCGAACGGCTCGCCGGCGTTCGCGCAGTACCACCCGGACCCCGCCGGCGGCTACAGCCCGTGGGCGCTCATCGTCCTGGAGCTGCGGGACGGCAAGGTCGCCGGGATGGACTTCTTCCTGGACACCGAGCGCTGGTTCCCGCTCTTCGACCTGCCGGCACGGCTGGAGGCCTAGACCGCCCCGATCACCCAGGTCGCCTAGGTCGGCAGTGTGTCGTCGAGGCCGGTGAGGAGGAGCAGGGCCCGGAGGTCCGGTCCTGCTCCGTGGAAGCGTATGCGGTGGCCCCGGCGGCCGGCCGCGAGCCTCAGCCGGGCGAGGACGTCGACGGCCGCGAGATCGGCCCGCGCGAGCGCGCCGACCTCGCAGACCACGTCACCGGGCGGGGCGGCGCCGAGCCGGGCGCAGAGCCGCGCCACCTCGTCCCGGCTCGGGCGGGCGGGCAGGGTCACGACAAGCGGTTGACTGGTGTCCACGTGCTGTGAGACCGGAGCGGGGACGAGAACTCATCGCGTGGGCGTGTCGCCAGGGCCTGTCCGGAAAGCAGCGCCGTCTGCCCGGAGGGCAGGGCTGCGGGACTCTCCTGACGGGCCCTAGGCTCCGGATCATGACTCAAGAGCCTGTCGAGCTGGTGATCTTCGACTGTGACGGTGTCCTGGTGGACAGCGAGTGGATCTACTGCCGGGTGGACCGGGAGGTGTTCGCCACCCTGGGTGCGGAGTTCACCGAGGAGGAGATGGTGGAGCACTTCGTCGGCTCCTCGCACGAACTCCTCACCTCGATCCTGGAGGAGAGGATCGGCCGTCCCCTGGAGCCCGGTTGGGGCGCGCCGTTCCGGCAGCGGTACGAGGACGCTTTGGACGCGGAGCTGACGGCGGTGGAGGGCGTCGCCGACGTACTGGACACGCTGCACGTCCCGTACTGCCTCGCCTCCAACGGCAGCCACGCGAGCATCCGGAAGAACCTCACGCGGGTGGGCCTGCTCGACCGCTTCGAGGGCCGGATGTTCAGCGCCCGGGACGTCGCCCGGGGCAAGCCCGCGCCGGACCTCTTCCTGCACGCGGCGGCCACCTTGGGCGTCCCGCCCGAGCACTGCGCGGTCGTCGAGGACAGCCCCTACGGCATCCAGGCCGCCCGCGCCGCCGGGATGCGCGCCTTCGGCTACTGCGGCGGGCTGTCCCGCGCGGATCGGCTCGCGGGGCCCCGGACGGTCGTCTTCGACCACATGCGGGAGCTGCCGGGGCTGTTGGGGACGCCGCTCGGCTGAGGGAGGCGCCTCTCCTCGCCGAGCGGGACCGGTGGGGGCCACCGGTCCCGCTCGACGGGCGGCTCCGGCCCTTACGCGATGCGGTCCAGGACGATCGGGTTCGGGGTGAAGGACGTGCCCGGGGCGGCGATGTCCCAGGCCATGTCCAGAGACTTCAGGGCGTACTCGAACTTCTCCGGGGTGTCCGTGTGGAGGGTCAGGAGCGGCTGGCCCGCCGTGACGGTGTCGCCCGGCTTGGCGTGAAGCTCGACGCCGGCGCCGGCCTGCACCGGGTCCTCCTTGCGGGCGCGGCCCGCGCCCAGGCGCCAGGCGGCGATGCCGACGTCGTACGCGTCGAGGCGGGTGAGGACGCCGTCGGCGGGGGCGGTGACCACGTGCTGCTCGCGGGCCACCGGCAGGGTCGCGTCCGGGTCGCCGCCCTGGGCCGCGATCATCCGGCGCCAGTGGTCCATCGCCGAGCCGTCGGCCAGCGCCTTAGCCGGGTCCGCGTCCTTGATGCCGGCCGCTTCGAGCATCTCGCGGGCGAGCGCGATGGTCAGCTCGACGACGTCCGCCGGGCCGCCGCCCGCGAGGACCTCGACGGACTCGCGGACCTCCAGGGCGTTGCCGGCGGTGAGGCCGAGCGGGGTGGACATGTCGGTGAGCAGGGCCACCGTCTTCACGCCGCTGTCGGTGCCGAGGCCGACCATCGTGGCGGCCAGCTCACGGGCGTCCTCGATGGTCTTCATGAACGCGCCGGTGCCGACCTTGACGTCGAGGACCAGCGAGCCCGTGCCCTCGGCGATCTTCTTCGACATGATCGAGCTGGCGATGAGCGGGATCGCCTCGACCGTGCCCGTGACGTCGCGGAGCGCGTAGAGCTTCTTGTCCGCCGGGGCCAGGCCGTCGCCCGCCGCGCAGATCACGGCGCCCGTGGTGTCGAGGACGTGCAGCATCTCCTCGTTCGAGAGCAGCGCGCGCCAGCCGGGGATGGACTCCAGCTTGTCGAGCGTGCCACCGGTGTGGCCGAGGCCGCGGCCGGAGAGCTGCGGGACGGCCGCGCCGCAGGCGGCGACGAGCGGGGCGAGCGGCAGGGTGATCTTGTCGCCGACGCCGCCGGTGGAGTGCTTGTCGGCGGTGGGGCGGGAGAGGGAGTCGAAGTTCATGCGCTCGCCGCTGGCGATCATCGCCGCGGTCCAGCGGGCGATCTCCGCGCGGTTCATGCCGTTCAGCAGGATGGCCATGGCCAGGGCCGACATCTGCTCGTCGGCGACCGCACCGCGGGTGTAGGCGTCGATGACCCAGTCGATCTGCTCCGGGCTCAGCTCGCCCTTGTCCCGCTTCGTGCGGATGACGGAGATGACGTCCATGAGGTGGTTCCTCTTTCTACGCGCATAGAGGGGGGAAGGGGGGAGCGACCCTTCCATCGTGCCGGAAGGGCCGCTCCGAGGTGTTACCGCGACAGGTGGTCCGGGCCGAACGCCTGCGGGAGCATCTCCGCCAGCGTCAGGAACCCCGCGGGCGTCTCCAGGACGAGCTCGGAGCCCCCGAACTCGTACAGGAGCTGACGGCACCGGCCGCACGGCACCAGGGACTCGCCCCGGCCGTCCACGCAGACGAAGTGGGTCAGCCGGCCGCCCCCGGTCGCCTGGAGCTGCGACACGAGCCCGCACTCGGCGCACAGGCCGAGGCCGAAGGAGGCGTTCTCGACGTTGCAGCCGGAGACCACCCGGCCGTCGTCGACGCGGGCCGCCGCGCCGACCGGGAAGCCCGAGTACGGGGCGTACGCGCGGGACATGGCCTCGCGGGCCGCGACCCGCAGGGCCTCCCAGTCGGTCTCCGGAAGCGCGGGTCCGGCGAGGCCGGCTCCGGGACGGCCGGGCTGCGCGGGCGCGGGCTCCGGGAGGGCGGCGGTCACTTGCCCTGGCCCTTCCGGTACGGCAGACCGTCCGCCTTCGGCATGCGCAGGCGCTGCGCCGACAGGGCGAGCACGAGCAGCGTGGTGACGTAGGGGGCCGCGTCGACGAACTGGCTCGGGACCTCGTCGGTCAGCGCGTACCAGAGGAAGAACACGGCGGAGAACGCGGCCGCGACCACACCCGCCACGTACTTCTTCCTGTACAGCTGCCAGGCGGCGGCGAGCACCAGGAGGACGGCGACCAGCAGCAGCAGCGCGTGGACGTTCTCGGCGCCGCCGCGCAGCTTGAGGCTGTCGGTGAAGCCGAAGAGGCCGGCGCCGAGCGCCATGCCGCCGGGCATCCAGTTGCCGAAGATCATCGCGGCGAGACCGATGTAGCCGCGGCCGCCGGTCTGGCCCTCCTGGTAGATGCCGGTGGCGACGATCGCGAGGAACGCACCGCCGAGGCCGGCCAGGGCGCCGGAGACCGTGACGGCGATGTACTTGTACTTGTAGACGTTCACGCCGAGGGACTCGGCCGCGACCGGGTTCTCACCGCAGGAGCGCAGCCGCAGGCCGAAGGCCGTGCGCCACAGCAGCCACCAGGTGGCCGGGATCAGCAGCAGGGCGACGACCGTGAGCAGCGACAGGTTGGTGACGAGGCCGCCGAGGATGCCGGCCAGGTCGGAGATCAGGAACCAGTGCTTCTGCTGGAGGTCCTGCAACCAGTCGGACAACCCTGGGATCGTGATCTTGGTGATCTGCTCGATGCGCGGGGACTGCTTGGAGGAGCCGCCCTCGGCCTCGGCGAACGTGAAGTTCGACAGGTACTGGGTGAAGCCGACCGCGAGGATGTTGATCGCCACACCGGAGACGATGTGGTTCACGTTGAACGTGACGGTGATGATCGCGTGCAGCAGACCGCCGAGCGCGCCGCCGAGGAGGCCGAGCAGGACGCCGACCCACGGGCCCCACTGGTAGCCGGCCCAGGCGCCGAACCAGGTGCCGAGCACCATCATGCCTTCGAGGCCGATGTTGACGACGCCCGCGCGCTCGGCCCAGAGACCGCCGAGACCGGCGAGGCCGATGGGGACGGCGAGCTGGAGGGCGCCGGAGACCTGGCCCACGGAGGTGAGGTCGTTGGCCCCGGAGACGGCCCTGACGAACGAGAAGAGCAGGAGACCGGCCGCGACGATCAGCATGATCCACGGCAGGGTGAGCTTGCGGCGTCCGCCGCCCTTGGGCGCGGCGCTCGGCTTGGTGACAGTGCCGGTGCTCATGCCGAGACCTCCTTGTCGGTCTTGATGGCGCCGCCGGCGGCGAGTTCCTCGCCGACCTTCTGCTGCTGGCGGCGGAGGCCGTAACGGCGGACGAGCTCGTAGGAGACGACGACCGCGATCACGATGATGCCCTGCATGATCTTGGTGATCTCCTTCGGGTAGCCCTCGGTGTCCAGCGACGAGGAGGCCTTGTCGAGGAACGCGAAGAGCAGGGCCGCGAAGAAGATGCCGACCGGGTGGTTACGGCCGAGCAGGGCGATGGTGATGGCGGTGAAGCCGACACCGACGGGGAAGTCGAGGCTGTACGTGTGGGACTCGCCCAGCAGCGTCGGCATGCCGGCGAGGCCGGCCAGGGCGCCCGAGAGCAGCATCGAGGTGAGGATCATCTTCTTGGCGTCGACACCGCTGGCCTGGGCTGCGGACTCGCTGGCGCCGGTGGCGCGCAGGTCGAAGCCGAAGCGGGTGCGGTTGAGGACGAACCAGTAGACGACGCCGAGCGCGAGCGCGACGAAGGTGAAGCCGTAGACGACTCCGTTGCCCTCGCCCATGTCGATGCCCGGGAACCAGCCGGACTCGGAGATCTCACCCGTGGTGAGGTTGTTCGAGCCCTCCGGCTGGACGCCGAAGTTCTTCGGCAGGATCAGCCAGGCCACCAGCGAGGTCGCGATGGCGTTCAGCATGATCGTCGAGACGACCTCGGAGACGCCCCGGGTGGTCTTCAGGATGCCGGCGATGCCGGACCAGAAGGCACCCGTCAGCATCGCGACGAGCACGATGAGCAGGATGTGCAGCGGGCCGGGCAGCTCGACCGAGGCGCCGACGAGGGCCGAGACCATCGCGGCGAGCCGGTACTGACCGTCGACACCGATGTTGAACAGGTTCATCCGGAAACCGATGGCCACGGCCAGGGCTGCCAGGTAGTAGATCCCCGTCTGGTTGACGATCAGGACCTGGATGTCCGAGAACGCCGCGTTGTCGATCATCAGCGTGATCGGCTCGATCGGGTCGAGACCCGTCGCGAGCAGCACCAGCACGGTGAGCACGAACGAGGAGACCAGCGCGAGCACCGGTCCCGCCGCGCCCAGGATCAGCTTGTCCTTGTCGAACTTCATCATCGGGCGTCACCGTCTCCGGGCTGCTCTTCGTTGCCTTCGAGGTGACCGCTGGCCGCGCCGGTCATGGCGGAGCCCAGCTCCTCGGGCGTGATGGTGGCGGGGTCGGCGTCGGCGACGAGCCTGCCGCGGTACATGACCCGGAGGGTGTCGGAGAGACCGATCAGCTCGTCGAGGTCGGCGGAGATCAGCAACACCGCCAGGCCCTCACGGCGGGCGTCCCGGATCGCGTCCCAGATCTGCGCCTGCGCGCCGACGTCCACACCGCGGGTCGGGTGGGCGGCGATCAGGAACTTGGGGGCGTGGCTCATCTCGCGGCCGACGATCAGCTTCTGCTGGTTGCCGCCGGAGAGGGAGGCGGCGGTGACGTCGATGCCGGGGGTGCGCACGTCGTACTCGCGCACGATCCGCTCGGTGTCCTTGCGGGCCCCCTTCGGGTCCAGGACGCCACGCCGGGAGTTGGGCGCCTCGGTGACGTGGCCGAGGATGCGGTTCTCCCAGAGGGGGGCTTCGAGGAGCAGGCCGTGGCGGTGGCGGTCCTCGGGGATGTAGCCGATACCGCCCTCGCGGCGCTTGCGCACCGAGACCTTGGAGATGTCCTTGCCGTCGAGGGAGATGACGCCCGCGTCGGGGGTCGCCATGCCCATGAGGGCCTCGATGAGTTCGGTCTGGCCGTTGCCCTCGACGCCCGCGATGCCGAGGATCTCGCCCTTGTGGATGGTGAGGGAGATGTCGTCGAGGAGCTTGCGGCCCGCGACGGCCTCCTCACGGACGACGGCCGTGCGCGACGGGTCCGGCGGGGCGGCCGTCGTCAGGGGGGTCGCGCCGCCGCCCTCGACCAGGGTCAGGCCCTTCACCGTGAGCATCGGTACGTTCGTGACCGTGGACTCGCGGGTCTCCGGCGAGGGCAGCTCGCTGCCGACCATCAGCTCGGCGAGCTGCTTGGTGGTGGCGGTCCTCGGGTCGGCGGTGCCGACCGTGGTGCCCCTGCGGATGACGGTGATGTCGTCGGCGACCTTCAGGACCTCGCCCAGCTTGTGCGAGATGAAGATGACGGTCAGGCCCTCGGACTTGAGCTCGCGCAGGTTGTCGAAGAGCGCGTCGACCTCCTGCGGGACGAGCACGGCGGTCGGCTCGTCGAGAATGAGGATCTTGGCACCGCGGTAGAGGACCTTGAGGATCTCCACGCGCTGGCGGTCGGCGACACCGAGGTCCTCGACGAGCGCGTCGGGGCGGACCCCGAGGCCGTACGCGTCGGAGATCTCCTGGATCTTCCTCCGCGCCTTGGCGCCGATGCCGTAGAGCTTCTCGCCGCCGAGGACGACGTTCTCCAGGACGGTGAGGTTGTCCGCGAGCATGAAGTGCTGGTGCACCATGCCGATGCCGCGCGCGATGGCGTCACCGGGGCTGGAGAAGGTGACCTGCTCGCCGTCGACGGCGATGGTGCCCTCGTCCGGCTTCTGCATGCCGTAGAGGATCTTCATGAGGGTCGACTTGCCGGCTCCGTTCTCGCCGATGAGGGCGTGCACGGTGCCCTTGCGGACCGTGATGGCGATGTCCCTGTTGGCGACGACGCCGGGGAATCGCTTGGTGATGCCGTGCAGTTCTACGGCAGGGGGCGGGCTGGACGCGTTGATGACGCACTCTCCTTGGCCGGAAGGAGTGGGAGCGGGGAGGGCAGGGCGGGGCGAAGTTATCGTGCCAGGGAGACATCTACACGCGTAGCGCTGCCGGAAAGTGAAAACCTGTACGGGAAGGGGGCCCGGCCCGGTGGGGATCCCACCGTCGCCGGGCCCTTCAGTCAGTGAACCGCGGTCCTTACGGAGCGGTCTTGACCGTGATCTTGCCGTCGACGATGTCCTTCTTCGCCTTCGCCACGGCGTCGGTGACCTCGGTCATCTTCTTGTACGCCGGGTTGGAGTCGGCCAGGCCGACACCGTCCGCGGCGAGGCCGTAGCGGATCTCACCGGTCTGCGGCTTGCCGTCCTTGACCGACTTGATCAGGTTGAAGACGGAGTCGGAGACGTCCTTGGTGACCGAGGTCAGGATGTGCTCCTTGTAGGAGGCGAGACCCGCCTGGTTGTACTGGTCGGAGTCGACGCCGATGGCCCACTTGCCGGCGGTCGCGGCGGCCTCGATCGAGCCGGAACCGGCCAGACCGGCGGCGGCGTAGATCACGTCGGCACCCTTGTCGAGCTGGCCCTGCGCGGCGGCCTTGCCGAGGTCGGGCTTGGAGAAGCCGTCGAAGTTCGGCGGCTGGGTCAGGTACTGGACGAGCACCTTCGCCTTGGGGTTGGTGTCCTTGACGCCCTGCGCGAAGCCCGCCTCGAACTTCTTGATCAGCGGGACCTCGACACCGCCGATGAAGCCGACCGTGCCGGTCTTGGACGCCTTGGCGGCGGCGACGCCGGCCAGGTAGGAGCCCTGCTCCTCGTTGAAGACGAGGTTGGCGATGTTCGGACCGGTCTTCGACGTGTCGTCGATGAGGCCGAACGTGGTCTTCGGGTAGGCCTTGGCGACCTTCTCGATCGCCGGCGCGTAGGCGAAGCCGACGCCGATGACCGGGTTGTTGCCGGCGCGGGCGAGCGCGGTGAGGCGCTGCACCTTGTCGGCGTCACCCTCGCCCTCCGAGGGCTCGGCCTCGGAGCCCTTGACGTCGAGCTCGTCCTCGGCCTTCTTCAGGCCGGCGTAGGCGGCGTCGTTGAAGGACTGGTCGCCGCGGCCGCCGATGTCGTACGCGATGGCGGCCTTGGCGGCCTTCGAGTCCGTCCCGGAGCCGGAGTCGTTCGAAGACTTGCCACACGCGGTGGCGGAGAGGGCGAGAGCCGCGGAGGCGATGCCCACGGTCGTGATCCTGGTGATCCGGCGCAAGAGGAGGGTCCCTTCAAGACTGACCGAAAGCGCCTCTTCCGGCGCTGGTTTCGCGGCGATCGTAACGCGCGTAGATGTCAGTTAAAGACCCGTTCATGAGTCGTTATCGGATCGTCGCGTACCGGCCGGCGAGCCGACCGGGGGCGTTCGGCCCGGTACGGCCGGTTATACCGCCGGGAACGGACGGCGGGACGGGGGCCGGCGGCGCGCCACGCCGGGCGGTGGGCCGATGGGGGGACGGCGGTCGGCCGGACGGATGACGGGTCCGTCCGGCCGGGGTCACGGCCTCGGCGCCCCGCCCCGGCCCGGCCGGGGAGGGGCGCCGGAGAGGGGCTGCCGGGGTTCAGACGCTCGGCGCGGCGTCGAGGAGGGCCGCGGCGGTGAAGAGCTCCACCGCGGTCTCGATGCAGCGCTCGTCCACGTCGAAGTCGCCGGCGTGCAGGTCGCGGACACGGGTGTCGCCGGGGGTACGGACGCCGAGGCGGGCCATGGCGCCGGGGACGTGCTCCAGGTACCAGGAGAAGTCCTCGCCGCCGAGGCTCTGCTCGGTGTCCTCGATCGCGTGCGTCCCGCGGCGGGCGGCCATGGCGTCGTGGAGCAGTTCGGTGACGCCCGCGTCGTTGACGACCGGGGGGACGCCGCGGACGTAGTTCACGGTCGACTTGGCGCGGTGCAGGGTCGCGATCTCGTCGATCGCCGCGTGCACCAGGTCGGGGGCCTCGCGCCAGGTCGGGAGGTCGAGGCAGCGGACGGTGCCGGAGAGCTCCGCGTGCTGGGGGATGACGTTCGGCGCGTGGCCGGACTCGATGCGTCCCCAGGTGACGGAGAGGCCCGATCGGGCGTCGACGCGGCGGGCCAGGACGGCGGGCACGTCGGTGGCGACCCGGGCGGCGGCGGTGACGAGGTCGGTGGTGAGGTGCGGGCGCGCGGTGTGGCCGCCGGGCCCGTCGAGGGTGACTTCGAGACGGTCGCAGGCGGAGGTGATGGGGCCGGAGCGCAGTCCGATCTTGCCGGCGTCGACCCGGGGGTCGCAGTGGACGGCGATGATCCGGCCGACTCCGTCCAGGACCCCGGCCGCGACGGCGTCGGCGGCGCCGCCGGGGAGGACCTCCTCGGCGGGCTGGAAGATCAGCCGCACGGCGTTGGGCAGCAGGCCCCGCCGGTCCAGTTCGGCGAGGACGAGTCCGGCGCCGAGGACGGTGGTGGTGTGGACGTCGTGTCCGCAGGCGTGCGCGCGGTTGGCCACCGTGGAGGCGTACGGGACCGTCTTGACGTCGGGGATGGGCAGCGCGTCGAGGTCGGCGCGGATCGCCAGCATGGGGCGGCGGCGGTCCGGGACGCCGATGTCACAGATGAGCCCGGTGCCGGCCGGAAGGACCTTCGGCGCGAGGCCGGCCGCCTCGAGGCGGGCCTTCAGCGCGGCGGTCGTACGGAACTCCTGGTTCCCCAGCTCCGGGTGCATGTGCACGTCTCTGCGGAAGCCGATCAGCTCGACGCGCAGGGTGTCGGACAGCTTTCCGGGCAGGGTGACGGAGTCTGGCTCACGGGAGGTCAACTGGTTCACCTTTTGAAGGGTAGGCCTTCGGAGAGGTCAACTGCCCGTTGATCACCAAATGTTCAACCCGTTAGGGGAAAGAAACTCCGTTCACCAGGCATGAAGGCCGTTCCATGTGGGTAGGGTCACCCGAATCCGAGCCGGTCGGAGGGCGCGGCCGCCCGTGCGGTGAGCCGGTCCACCTCGTGGGCCGCGGTGCCGGCCACCCCGGACAGAAAGCCCTGGGCACGCGGTGAGGCGCTCTCCCGCAGCCACTCCGGCGCGATCTCGCAGACCGCGACCTTCACCCCGGTCCCGGCGAGGGCGAGCGGCAGGGTGTGCACGACCGTGGACGGGAAGCTGACGATCGTACGGCCGACGGGGCCGCGCCGGGCGATCAACTCCAGGGGCAGCTCGGGCCGGACCACCTGGAGACCGGTCTCGACCGCGATGCGGTGCAGCTTCTCGGCGCTCTCCCTGCGGTGCGCGAAGTAGCGGGTGGCGCCGTGGGTGCGGGCCAGCTCCCCCACCACCCGGTCGTAGTGGTCCGCGTCGACCACGCCCGTCTCGACGAGCGAGGTGCCCACCAGGTCCGCGCCGCTGGTGAGCAGCGGCGGGCCGAACCGGGTGCGGGTCCAGGCGAAGGAGTTCTCGGTGACCTCGATGCCCTCGGGGGCCTCGACGGGCAGTGAGGTGAAGATCTCGACCGTACGGCCGGGGGCCGGGGCGAGGCGCCGCCGGGCGAGCGAGGTCACCGGGGCGAGCACCAGCTCACGCGGGCCGAGGCGGCCCTTGCGGTGCCAGCGCACCAGGCGCTCGCCCCGGCCGATCTGGGCGGCGAACTCCATGGTCGCGGTGCCGTCGTCGACCACCGTCAGGTGCCGGGGGCCGAACAGCGTCAGGAGCAGCTGGACGTACCGGGAGAACGGGTCCCCGATGATCACCCGCTCCGCCGAGCGCAGCGGCCGGGCGAGCTCCCGCAGGGTGCGGACGAGCGAGCCCCGGCCGCCGCGGGCCTCCTGCCAGCGGACGGTGAGGCCCTCGTCGCGGGCCAGCTGCGCCATCCGGCGCAGCTGGCCGCGCGACATGGGGTCGGTCGGCGACAGGACGACGACCGTGAGGGGCGGGGTGGCGTCCGCGGGGTCACCGGTCGGGGGCGCCGCGCTCGTCGGCGCCGTGGGGACCGGCAGGCCGGGCCCGGCGAGGGCGCCGTCCGCCGTACCCGGCCGGGTCGCCCCCGCGGGACGGCCGCCCGTGGCGGTGGCCTGCGTGTGCGCCCATTCCAGGACGTTCAGAAGCTGGACCGGGCTCTCGACGAACGCCAGCTGCCCGGTCATGCGGCGACGAGCCCCTGGACCCGGCGGAGCTTCTTCATCGGGCCGAGCTCCGACTCGTAGACCTTCTTGACGCCGTCGCCGAGGGCGGCCTCGATGGTGCGGATGTCGCGGACCAGGCGCTGGAGGCCCTGGGGCTCGACGGAGGCGGCCTGGTCGGAGCCCCACATGGCGCGGTCGAGGGTGATGTGACGCTCGACGAAGGTGGCGCCGAGGGCGACGGCGGCCAGCGTGGTCTGCAGGCCGGTCTCGTGGCCGGAGTAGCCGATCGGGACGTTCGGGTACTCCTCCTGGAGCGTCTGGATGACGCGGAGGTTGAGCTCCTCGGCCTTGGCCGGGTAGGTCGAGGTGGCGTGGCAGAGCAGGATGTTGTCGCTGCCGAGGACCTCGACCGCGTGCCGGATCTGCTTCGGCGTCGACATGCCGGTGGAGAGGATGACCGTACGGCCGGTGGAGCGCAGGGCGCGCAGCAGCTCGTCGTCGGTGAGGGAGGCGGAGGCGACCTTGTGGGCGGGGACGTCGAACTTCTCCAGGAAGGCGACGGCCTCGGTGTCCCACGGGGAGGCGAACCAGTCGATGCCGCGCTTCCGGCAGTGCTCGTCGATGGCGCGGTACTGGGTCTCGTCGAACTCGACGCGGTGGCGGTAGTCGATGTACGTCATCCGGCCCCAGGGGGTGTCGCGCTCGATGTCCCACTGGTCGCGCGGGGTGCAGATCTCGGGGGTGCGCTTCTGGAACTTCACGGCGTCGCAGCCGGCCTCGGCGGCCACGTCGATGAGGGCGAAGGCGTTGTCGAGGTCACCGTTGTGGTTGATGCCGATCTCGCCGGTGATGTAGACGGAGTGGCCGGGGCCGGCGGTCTTGTCGCCGAGGGTGCGGGTTCGGGTGTTCATGGTGCTGTTCCTTACGCGTCGGGGGTGTTGAGCTCGGGGCCGAGGAGCCAGGCGGCGATCTCGCGGATCGCTCCTGAGCCGCCCGGGGTGACGGTGACCGCGCGGGCCGCGGCCCGTACGGAGTCGTGGGCGCTGCTCACCGCGACGGGCCAGCCGACGAGGTGGAAGCAGGGCAGGTCGTTGACGTCGTTTCCGGCGTAGAGCACGCGCTGCGGGTCGATGCCCTCGGCGTCGCACCACTCCTTGAGGGCCCGGTCCTTGCGGTCGATGCCGTGCAGGACGGGGATCTTGAGCTTGCGGGCGCGGGCGGCGACGACGGCGTTCTGCTCGGTGGAGAGGATGAGGACAGGCAGGCCGGCGCGGCGCAGGGCGGCGATGCCGAGTCCGTCGCCGCGGTGCGCGGAGACGAACTCGCGTCCCTCGGCGTCGAGGTGGACCCGGTCGTCGGTCTGGGTGCCGTCGAAGTCGAGGACCACGGCGTCGATGTCGGCGAAGCCGGGGGTGGCCGGGGTGTCGGAGTTCTCGAGGAGTGGCGCGATCGCACGGGCCCGGGCCAGATCGTGCGGGTCGTCGATCTCCAGGACCCGGGCGGGGTCGGTGACGACGAGCGCGGTGCGGCCGAAGAAGCGGTGCCTGTGGGTACGGAAGCCGGCCGCGTCCATGGCGTAGACGGCGCCGGTCTCCAGGTACTCGGGCTCCCGGTCCTGGCGACGGGGGCGGTGCGCCTTGTCGTGGTTGACGCCGGTGGCGCCGTCGTCGACCGTGTCGCGCCAGAGGAAGCCGTGGGTCGGGGCCGCCGTGAAGGCCGTGTCGGCGGCGCCGGAGGTGATGCGCTCGGCGGTCTCCGCGACCTCGGCGGAGGTGAGGAACGGGCTCGTGCACTGGACGAGGAGGACGACGTCGGCCGGGCGGCCGTGGGTGGCCTCGAAGGCGTCCATGGCGTGCAGGACGGCCGCCTCGCTGGTGGCGGTGTCGCCCGCGATCTCGGCGGGCCGCCGCACGGCCTCGGCCCCGGCGGTGCGGGCGGCGGCCGCGATGCCGGCGTCGTCGGTGGAGACGACGACGTGGGTGACGGGGCGGGCGCCGAGGCAGGCGTGGACGGCGCGGGACACCAGGGGGACACCGGCGACCGGGGCGAGGTTCTTGGCGGGGACACCCTTGGAGCCGCCCCGGGCGGGGATCACGGCGAGCACGGTGGCGGGGGGCGGGGCCACGGTGGACTGCGCGGCCGTCGACTGCGTGACCGTCGGCTCCGTCGCGGTGGACTGGGTGGCCACGGGCTGTGTGACCGTCGGCTCCGTCGCGGTGAGGTGCGCGGCCGTCGACTGCGTGACCGTCGGCTCCGTCCGCTCCGGGGGCCGGTCAGCGGGTGGCTGGGCGGTGGCGGGCATCAGAGTTCTCCCAGGCGGCGGATGACGGGTGCGACGCGTTGCACGCCGTGGCGGTACGCGCCCCGCGCGGCCTCCCGGACGATCCTGCGCAGGCCGCTCTCGCGGGTCTCCGGCGCGGTGACGTCCAGGCGGTGGCGGGCGAGGATCCCGGGCAGGTAGCCGGGGGCCGTCTCGGCGGTGTAGTAGGGGGTGATCGGGGGCGGCGTGGGCAGTGCCAGGAGCTCGGCGACCCGGTCGCGGGCCGCGTCGAAGGCGCGCTCGTACCCTCCGTCGGACGCGACGCCCTGCCGGGCCAGCCAGGTCTCGTCGGGCGTCGGGGCGAGCCCCTTGTCGAGCCGGTCGAAGGAGGCCAGCAGACCCGAGCCGACGAAGTGGTGGTTGCCGAGCGCCTCGCGGACCCCGAGGTCGGTGAGGATCGCGGTGGGGACGCGGCGGTGCAGGGCTTCGAGCGCGGCCGTGGAGGAGACGGTGACCAGAAGGTCGGTACGGTCGAGGACCTCGCCCATGTGTCCGTACACCAGGCGGAAGTTGGCGGGCGGGTCGAGCTCGCGGACCAGCTTCTGGAACGGGAACTCCTCCAGGTGCGTGGTGTGCTCGCCCGGCTTGGAGCGGAGCTTGAGGAGCACCTCGCGGCCCGGGTGGAGGCGGGCGTGGGTGATCAGCCGCCGCAGCACGTAGGCGCGTTCGGTCCGGGTGGCGGGCACGGACGGCTGGGCGGCGAAGACCAGGGTGTCGCGGCCGGCCTCGGGGGCGTACGGGGCGCCGCCGAGGAAGGGCAGGGCGGCCTCGACGACCGAGTCGGCTCCGGCGCCCACCCCCTCGTACACGGCGCGGAAGCGCTCCGCGTCGTGGCGGGAGTTGGCGAGGACGACGTCGGCGCCGTGGCGCAGCAGCAGGCCGTCGGTGAGCTTCTCGTAGACGACGCCGACATAGCCGGTGACGATCACCGGGCGCCGGTCGAGGCCGAGGTCGGCCAGGCCCTGGAGGACGGCCCGGACGGTGCCGCCCACGAGGGCGAGGACGACGACGTCGTATCCCTCGCCGCGCGCCTCCGCGTCCCGTACCGCACGCAGGAACTCCGCGCCCGTCACCTCGCTCGGGGTGGTCGTGGACACCCCTGTCTCCGCGAGTTGCCGCGCGGTGGGCGTCGCCCGTCCGCGCAGGACGAATCCGGTGGGTTCGGCGGTCGCCGTGGTGATGCGGCGCGCGGTGAGCGCGCCCCATTTCCACCGGGTGTCGGAGTCGGCGAGTACGGCGACCCGTACCGCTTCTCTGTTACTTCCTTGCACGCCGAGGACGCTAGAAGGGCATTCCGCTTTTCGGCCCAACTGGACCACAACAACCGGTGAACAGAGCCTCTCCGCCTGTTGAAGTGGGTCGGGATCCGGACCGCAGGGGGCCGGATCCGCCTTCCAGGAAAGGCGGTTAATCGGCCCGCCGCCTGGTGTTCACCGCAAGGCCGCCCACCGGTCGGTGGGAATGCCGGGGCGGCGCCTAGCGTCGGCCGCGTGGTCAAGCTCTCCGTCGTCGTGCCGTTCTACAACGTGCAGACATACGCCCCCGACACCCTCACGAGCCTGCGGGCCAACGCCCGGGAGGACTTCGAGTTCCTGCTCGTCGACGACTGCTCGTCGGACGGGACTCCGGAACTCCTCGAACGGGCCGCGCGCGAGCTCCCGGGTGCCGTCCTGATCAGGCACGAGCACAACGAGGGCCTCGCCACGGCCCGCAACACCGGCCTCGACGCCGCCCGCGGCGAATACCTCACCTTCCTCGACGGGGACGACTGGCTCGCCCCCGGCTACTACTCCCGCCTGGTCGCGGCGGCCGAGGACCTCGGCTGCGACTTCCTGCGCACCGACCACGTCACCGTCACCGGCCGGAACCGCGGCATCCGCCGGGCGCCGGTCCCCCGGCGCGGCGAGGTGCTGAACCCGCGGGACGCGATCCTGCCGGCGCACCGGACGACCTCGGTCGACTACCCGTACGCCTGGGCCGGGATCTACCACCGGCGGCTCCTGGACCGCGGCCTGCTGCACTTCCCGCACGGTCTGCGGACGGCCGAGGACCGGCCGTGGATCTGGAAACTGCACCGCGAGGCGGAATCGTTCGCCGCGATCGGTGAACTCGGCGTCTTCTACCGGCGCGGGGTGGCCACGTCGCTCACCCAGATCGGCGATGTACGGCAATTGGATTTCATCCGCGCATTCGACCGGGTGATCGAGGAGACGACGAAAGACGTGGACGCCGATCTCCTCCTTCCGAAGGCCGTCCGCACCTATTGCGCGGTGATCTCCCATCACATCGGTTCGCTCGACAAATTCGAGCCGGAAGTGGCCCGTCAACTGAAGGCGATGAGCGCGGGCGCGCTGCGGCGGATGCCGCAGGCGGTCCTGGACGAGGCCCTGACGGCGATGGGAGGGGACCGCGCGACGATGCTGCGCAGGCTGCGCCGCCGCCGCCCGGCACCACCGCCGACCCCCACCCCGGGCGCGGGTCCGGGTGCCGGTGCCGCTGCCGCCTCCGCGGGGGTGGCCGCGTGAGCGCCCGCCGGACCACCCAGATCTTCTGCGCGTCCACCCTCTACGGGGCGGTGACGCTCGCCGCCGCCGTGGACAGCGGCTGCTTCGGCACCGCCGACCGCCGGATCCTCCTCGTCACCAACAACGCGGCCGTGCCGGAGACCACCCCGCCCCTGGACGAGGCCGAGGGCTTCGAACGACTGCGCGGCCGCTTCGACTCCGTGTTGTCCTGGAACGAGACGATCTCCCCGCTCCACCCGGGCGGCTGGACCCCGCGTCCCAGCGATCTGCCGCTCCTCCAGCGCCATCTGCGCAAGCTCTGGAACCTCGGCGACGACCGCGTCGAACTCGCCCTGGAGTCCCTCCAGGTGACCCCCGCGCTCGCCATCGCCCAGCTGCTGCCCGACGCGCCGATCACGGTGTACGCGGACGGTCTGATGAGCTACGGGCCGACCCGGAACAAGATCGACCCGCTGATCGGCGGCCGCGTCGGCCGGCTGCTCCACCTGGACCTCGTCACCGGCCTCTCGCCGCTGCTGCTCGCCGAGTTCGGGGCCGTACCGGAGGCCGTACCGACGGAGGCGTTCACCAAGGTCGTCGAGGAGCTCGCGGGCCCCGGGCGCGCCGGTGCGGGGCAGGACGGGCCCGCCCTGCTCCTCGGCCAGTACCTGGCGGCGCTCAGCCTGCTGACCGCCGCCGAGGAGGAGGAACTGCACCTGCGGATGGTCCGGGGGGCGATCGCCCGGGGCCACCGGCGGCTCGTCTTCAAGCCGCACCCCACGGCCCCCGACGCCTGGTCGCGGACGCTGGTGCGGGAGGCGGAGGAGCTCGGTGCCGAACTGACCGTCGAGGACCGGCCGGTGCTCGCCGAGGTCCTCTACGGCGAGCTGCGGCCCGCGCTCGTCGTCGGCTGCTTCTCCACGGCGCTGCTGACCGCGCGGACGTTCTACGGGCTGCCGGTCGCCCGGGTCGGCACGGACGCGCTCCTGGAGCGGCTCACCCCGTTCCAGAACAGCAACCGCATCCCGCTCACCGTCGTGGACGCCGTCGTCCCGCCCCTGGAGGAGGGGGAGGCCGGTGCCGCCGAGGTCGGTACGGCGGAGCTGAACGACCTGGTCGCGGCGGTCGGCTTCGCGATGCAGCCGAAGATCCGGCCGGAGCTGCGGGAGCCGGCGGTACGGCATCTGTCGGGGCCGCTCGCCGAGCGCACCCGGCACCACTTCACCCGCCGCCGCCTCACCGTCCTGGACCTGCCCGGCGGTCTGCCGATCCCCCGCCATCCGCGGGTCCGCGGGCTCGCCCGCCGGGCCCTGCGACTGCGCAGGGCGCTGAAGCGGTAGCGGTAGCGGTACGCCCGCGGGCCCGGGACTTTGGGGTTCCGGGCCCGCGGGCGTGAGGGCTCAGGCGCGGACGATGGCCTCCTGAAGCTCCGTGACCCACTGCGAGCGGTCCTCGGGGCACTCCAGGTACAGCTCGCGGGCGTAGCGCGTCGACCGGTAGCCGTTGGCCTCGATCCAGCGGGCCAGGGTCTGGGCCGTGGGCAGGATGGTGTCCATCGAGCCCCGGTGGACGACGGTCGCCGCCTCCTCGATGCCGGGCAGGACGTGCACCTCGACGCCTTCCACTGCCGTGCCCTCGGGGACGGTCATGGCGGCGTGCACGAGGACCGAACCGTCACCCTTGCCCGCGTCCTCGTAGGAGGCGATCCCCGGGCCGTATCCGGTGACCCCCGCGGCCCGCAGGCGGCCGCACAGCTCGTCGTACAGGGGGCCGACGACCGGGCCGATGTCGTGGGGCCCGAAGCTGGCGGCGACTGCGCTCAGCTCGGCGACGCGGACGGCGGGGATCTTCTTGACGACGACGTCCTGGGTGGACATGCGCCCCTCGCTCTCGATGGCTCGGAGCCTCGCGCCGACCTGGGCGAGCCGGGCCCGCGCCTCCGCCAGGGCCGCTTCCAGCTCGGCCTGGCGCAGTCGCAGCATGCCCCGCAGCTCGTCCGCGCCGAGCCGCTCGTCGAGGATGGCGCCCACCTGTTCCAGGGTGAAGCCGAGGTCCTTGAGCGCGATGACACGGTTGAGCCGGGCGAGCTGGTCCGCCTCGTAGAAGCGGTAGCCGCTGTGCGGGTCGACGTGGGCCGGGCGCAGCAGTCCGATGCCGTCGTAGTGGCGCAGCATGCGGACCGACACCCGCCCGTGCCGGGCGAAGTCTCCGATGGTGTACATGACGGCCCCTAGGGAACGGGCTCACACGGTGTGAGGGTCAAGCGGCGCTGGTGAGGGAGAGCTTCGCGGCGAAGCCGAGGAAGAGCGCGCCCGCGGCCGAGGTCGCCCCCGCCGAGAGCCTCCTGCGGCGGCGGAAGGTGGCGGCGAGCCGTGTCCCGCCGAAGATGAGCGTGGTCAGGTAGAGGAAGCTGCCGAGCTGGAGCAGGCCGCCGAGGACCAGGAAGGAGAGCGCCGGGTAGGCGTAGGAAGGGTCCACGAACTGCACGAAGAAGGAGATGAGGAAGAGGATCGCCTTCGGGTTGAGCAGGCTGATGACGAGCGCGCGGCGGTACGGGCGCTCGACCGGCCCGCCGGTCGTGGCCGGCTCGGGCTCCGTCGTCTCGCGCCGGTCGCGCCACATCGTCCGGGCGGCCCGCAGCATCCCGTACGCCATCCAGGCCAGGTAGCCCGCGCCCGCGTACTTCACGATCATGAAGAGGAGCGGGGTGGTCTGGAGCAGCGAGGCGGCGCCGAGCGCGGCCAGGGTCATGAGAACCGTGTCGCCGGTGAACACCCCGGCGGCGGCCTTGTACCCGGTCCGGGTGCCCTTGCGGGCGGCGACGGACAGCACGTACAGCGAGTTCGGCCCCGGGAGGAGAATGATGAGGACGAGCCCGGTGAGATAGGTCGGCAGATCGGTGACACCCAGCATGCGGCGGAGTGTCGCACACGGGTGCGACACTCCGCTGTGACCTGCGTCGTGACCGCGAGCGCCCCGCGTCCTAGAACGCGTCGGTCGGGACGTAGGTGCCCCAGACCTCCCGCAGCGCGTCGCAGACCTCGCCCACGGTGGCGCGGGCCCTGAGGGCGTCCTTCATCGGGTACAGGACGTTGACTGTGCCCGCGTCGCTCCCCGCCGCCTCCTTCAGGGCGGTGAGCGCCGTGTCCACGGCCGCCTGGTCGCGCTCGGCACGCAGTCGTGCGAGGCGTTCGGCCTGCTGGGCCTCGATCGCCGGGTCGACGCGCAGCGGCTCGTAGGGCTCCTCGACGTCGACCGTGAAACGGTTGACGCCGACGACGACCCGCTCACCGCTGTCGGTCTCCTGCGCGATCCGGTAGGCGGAACGCTCGATCTCGCCCTTCTGGAAGCCGCGCTCGATCGCGGCGACCGCGCCGCCCATCTCCTCGACCCGGCCCATCAGCTCAAGGGCGGCCGCCTCGACGTCGTCGGTCATCCTCTCCACCACGTAGCTGCCGGCGAAGGGGTCGACGGTGGCGGTGACGTCCGTCTCGTACGCCAGGACCTGCTGGGTGCGCAGCGCGAGGCGGGCGGACTTGTCCGTCGGCAGGGCGATGGCCTCGTCGAAGGAGTTGGTGTGCAGCGACTGCGTGCCGCCCAGGACGGCCGCCAGGCCCTGGACGGCGACGCGCACCAGGTTGACCTCGGGCTGCTGGGCGGTGAGCTGCACGCCCGCGGTCTGGGTGTGGAAGCGGAGCATCAGCGACTTGGGGTTCTTCGCGCCGAACTCCTCCTTCATCACCCGGGCCCAGATCCGGCGGGCCGCGCGGAACTTCGCGACCTCTTCCAGGATCGTCGTGCGGGCCACGAAGAAGAAGGAGAGCCGCGGGGCGAAGTCGTCCACGTCCATGCCCGCGGCGACGGCGGTGCGCACGTACTCGATGCCGTCGGCGAGGGTGAAGGCGATCTCCTGCGCGGGCGAGGCCCCGGCCTCGGCCATGTGGTAGCCGGAGATCGAGATGGTGTTCCACCTGGGGATCTCGGCCCGGCAGTACCGGAAGATGTCCGCGGTCAGCCGCAACGAGGGCTTCGGCGGGAAGATGTACGTGCCGCGGGCGATGTACTCCTTGAGCACGTCGTTCTGGATCGTGCCGGTCAGCCGGTCGGCCGGCACACCCTGCTCCTCACCGACCAGCTGGTAGAGCAGCAGCAGGAGGGCTCCGGGGGCGTTGATCGTCATCGACGTGGAGACCCTGTCCAGCGGGATCCCGTCGAACAGGATCCGCATGTCGTCGACCGAGTCGATGGCGACGCCCACCTTGCCCACCTCGCCGTGCGCGATCGGCGCGTCCGAGTCGTGGCCCATCTGCGTCGGCAGGTCGAAGGCGACCGACAGACCCGTCGTACCGTTCGCGATCAGCTGCTTGTAGCGGGCGTTGGACTCGACGGCGGTGCCGAAACCGGCGTACTGGCGCATCGTCCACGGCCGGCCGGTGTACATCGACGCGTACACACCACGCGTGAAGGGGTACCCACCCGGCTCGCCCAGCTTCTCCGCGGGATCCCACCCCTCCAGGACACCCGGCCCGTAGACCGGCTCGATGGGCAGTCCCGACTCCGTCTCACGCGCCATGCGTGGTGCCTCCCGATCGATGTGACGGCTGGTTACTCAGCGGTACGGGCCCTCGCGACGGACTGTAGCGGCGGGTGTCCGGGGGGTGGAGAGCAGCACGCTGGGACCTTCCTCACAGCATGCGCGGTCCCTGGTCCGCCCGCGCAACCGCACACGCGCGGAACGCATCCCTACGTACACACGATTCATCCCGGGGGGCAATTGATGATGCGGTCTTCTTCCGTCATACGCAGAGCGGTACTGGCAGCGGCCGCGGTGGCCCTCGCCTCCGGCTGTACGGCCCAGGCGGTCGGCGCGGGAGGCGGTAGCGGCGTCGGCTCCGGCTCCGGATCGGCGAGTCCGACGACGGCGCCCACGACCGTCGCTCCCTCTTCGACCGCGACCACGACTCCGACCGCGACACCGACCGGGACCGCGACACCGACCTCCGGGCCCGCGGTCCTGATGGGCGACGGGGACGAGAGCGAGCAGGTCCGTGAGCTCCAGGCGCGGCTGCGGCAGCTGGGGCACTTCGACCGGGCGCCCACGGGTTTCTACGGGACGATGACGGCCGGTTCGGTCAAGGCCTTCCAGCGGAAGGGGGACCTTCCCCCGACGGGGGCGGTCGACGCGGCGACCTGGGAGAAGCTGCTCGGGGCGAGCCGGAAGCCGACCGCCGACGAGCTGAAGCCGGCGACCACGAACACGCTCGACACCCCCGACGCGCGGTGCATGACCGGCCGGGTGCTGTGCATCAGCAAGGAGAGCCGGACCCTGGCCTGGATGATCGACGGCAAGGTCGTCTCGGCGCTGGACGTCCGTTTCGGCTCTGAGAACACCCCGACCCGGGAGGGCACCTTCGCCGTGGAGCGGAAGGTCCGTCAGGACTGGTCGAAGCTGTACCACACCCCGATGCCGCTCTCGATGTACTTCAGCCGCGGCCAGGCCGTGCACTACTCGTCGGACTTCGCGGCCCGCGGCTACGACGGGGGCTCGCACGGCTGCGTCAACGTCCGGGACCGGGCCAAGCTGACGACCCTCTTCGACCAGGTGAAGGTGGGCGACAAGGTCGTCGTCCACTGGTGACCCGGGAGGGGTGAAGAGAGGGCGCGGGTGGGACCGGGGGAACGTGTCCCACCCGCGCCGGGTGCGCGGAGCCGTAGGTACGGGGGGAACCCCGGCTCTCTGCGCGGCCGATGACCAGTCGGCACACTCCATACTGCGCCGACCGGCCGGGAAGTGTTACACCGCGAGCGGAACGCGTGCGGTGACGGCGATCCCGAGGGGCGGCGCGGCGGAGAGCCGGACGGTGTCCGTGGCCGGCCGGGCGGTGCCGCGGCGGTCCTCGGCGGCCGTTCCGGCATGGCTGCCCGTGGAGCCGCCGCGCTTGTCGTCCCGTCCGCCGTGCGACCGGTCCTCAAACCCGCCGTCGTTCCCGCCGCCACCCCCGGGGGCGTCCTTCGAGCCGCCCCCGGGGTGGCCCTCGGCGTCGTCCTTGTCGTCCCCGGAATCGCCCTTGGGGTCCTTGGTCTCGTCCCTGGTCTCGTCCTTGGCCCCGCCCGCGGGCGCGCCCGTACCGCCGCCGAGGATCCGGTCGCAGTAGCGGCGGAGGCTCTCGCCGCCGCGCAGGCTGCTCGTGAGCTGCTTGCGGCCGGTGGCGTCGAGCCTTCCCGTCCGGTAGTCCCGGCAGGCCTTGACCGTCTTCGCCAGGGAGGTCGCGCCGCCGGGCTCGACGTCCGTGCCGCCGGGGTCCGTTCCGGTGCCGCCGGAGCCCTTGCCCGTACCCGCCGTGCTCCTGGGCTTCGGGGTGCCGGGGCCCGTGGTGGCCGTGCCGTGGCCGTCGGCGCCTCCGGTGGGGGGTGCGATGGTGGTGCCGGCGGAGGGGGACACGCCGGGCGTGGGTTCACCGTCGGCGCCCGGCCTCGTCGGGGGCGCCTCGGGGTCCTCGCGTATGCCGGGTTCCTTCGAGACGAGCGTGTCGACCGTCTCCTCCGCCGTGACGGAGCTGGCGGGGGCCGGACCCACCAGCGGCAGCACACCTGTTCCAGCGGCGACGGCGACCCCTCCGACGGTGACGGCGGCGACCGCGGCGGCCAGTCCGTACCGCACGGACCGTCCCCAGCGGCGCCTCGGGGCGGACACCGGCGCGAGCCGCACCCGGCCGAGGTCGGCATGGAGGGTACGGGCGTGCGGGGCTCCGCCCGTCGCGGCGGCGCGGGCGGAGGCACGCTCGGCGGTGGCCTCACGGAAGGCGGCGAGCGCGGCGGCCTCGCCCGGCAGTTCGCCGTTTCCGGCCGCGGGGAAGGCGGGGGTACGGGCCGTGTCGAGGGCTCGGGCGAGTCGCTCGGCGCCCGCGCGCGCGTGGTCGTCGACGGCGTCGACCGGCTCGCCGCGAAGCAGCCGCTCGGCGGACTCCTGGTCGAGCCACTGGTACCGCTCGTCGGCCATCACATGTCCTTCTGCGTACGGGGACGTGATTGCGTCACACCGCGAGGCGGCACGGACCCCGGCAGGCGCCCGCGTTGCGGAGGCACACCGTCCAGGGCGGCGACGGCTTCGGCGGTGCCGTCCGCCCCGTCCGCGTCACCGTCGACGCCGAGGAGTTCGGCGAGCTTCTTCAGGCCGCGGTGGGCGGCGGTGCGTACGGCGCCGGGGCGTTTCCCCAGCGTGTCGGCGGCGCTCTTGGCGTCGAGACCCACGACGACGCGCAGGACGACGGCCTCGGCCTGGTCCTGCGGAAGCTGGGCGATCAGTCGCATGGTGTGTCCGGTGGCGAGGGCCTCCAGGGCCTCGCCCGCCGTGTCGGACGCGGCGGGCCTGTCGGTGAGTTCGTCCTCGTCGGCGCCTGACGCGGGGCGCCTGCCCCGCATCCGTATGTGGTCGAGGGCGCGGTTGCGGGCGATCCGCGCGGCCCAGCCGCGGAAGCGGTCCGCGTCGCCGTCGAAGCGGTCGAGGTCGCGGGCGATCTGGAGCCAGGACTCCGAGGTGACGTCCTCGGCGTCGGCGTCGCCGACCAGTGTGCGTATGTAGCCGAGCAACCGTGGATGCACGGCGCGATACACAGTACGGAAGGCGTTCTCGTCCCCGTCCTGCGCAGCGAGCACCGCGGCCGTCAGCTCCGCGTCGTCCCCCAGCACTCCCCAAACCCTGTTCGTCGGTCGCGTGGTCGCGTCGTCGCTCCATCGCGGCTGGTCACCACCGCCACGCCGCCTCGCGCATCTGCACGCTACGTCGTGGCCGGGCGTCGCGTCCACGCGATCCGGGGTCTTTGTGCAACTTGCAACCTCCGGGTGAGGGCGTACGAGGAACGCTCGGGGCGCGTCCGGTCGCGGGTGCGCGGCGGTGTGACAGAAAACGCATCCCCGGCGCTGAATGGAGTACGGAGCCGTGCTGCGGGTCCGTGGACGACGACCGGGGTCTCTCCTGTGGGGGGTGGCGACCCCGGTCGTCTCCCATTTCCGAGGCCGTTTCGGCTCCTTTTCGCACGCTTTTCCGCCGGGGGCGCAGTGCACCCCTTTCACTGTCAACCGATGGTTGACAGTCGGGTGGTGTCAACCTAGGGTTGCCCTCATGACGAATCCAGTCGTTCCGACCGTTCCCGTCCGCCTCGACGAACTCATCGACGCGATCAAGAAGGTCCACCCCGACGCCCTGGAGCAGCTCTCCGGCGCCGTCATCGCGGCGGACCACCTCGGCGATGTCGCCGACCACCTCATCGGCCACTTCGTCGACCAGGCCCGGCGCTCCGGGGCCTCCTGGACCGACATCGGCCGCAGCATGGGCGTGACCCGCCAGGCGGCCCAGAAGCGGTTCGTGCCCAAGGAACCGGACACGGAGAAGATGGACCCGAACGCCGGGTTCAACCGGTTCACCCCCCGCGCCAGGAACGTGGTCATGGCGTCCCAGAACGAGGCCACGGCCGTCGGGAACGCCGAGATCACCCCCGCCCACCTGACGCTCGGCCTGCTCGCCGAGCCCGAGGGGATCGCGGCGTACTGGATCACCTCCCAGGGCGTGACCCTCGACCAGGTCCGCGAGGCCGCCGCCGCGACCCTGCCGCCGGGCGTCGACGAGCCGCCCACCCTCGTCCCGTACGACGCGGCGGCGAAGAAGGTCCTGGAGCTGACGTTCCGCGAGGCGCTGCGGCTCGGCCACAACTACGTCGGCACCGAGCACATCTTGCTCGCCCTCCTGGAGCAGGAGGACGGCACGGGCGTGCTCGCCGGCCTCGGACTCGACAAGGCCACGGCGGAGCGGCAGATCGCCGAGACCATCGCGTCGGCGACGGTCGAGGCGCCGGAGTCCTGACCGGACCGGCCATTCAGGCGGTGCGGGCCCGGCGTGAGACGACCGCGCGCAGCACCCGGCCGCCCTCGACGGAGAGCTCTCGTGCCCGGCGCAGACCGGTCGGGCCGTGGGCGACCGTCTCGAGGACGGCCTGCTGGCGGCGGAGCTCCCCGGCGAGCAGCGGGCCCGCGCCGTACGCGTCCCCCGCTCGGCAGCGCTCGACGAGACCGTCGGGCACCTCTCCGGCGTCGTACCGTCCGTGCAGGGCGAGGGCGGTGCCGGAGCAGGCGTGGGCCCAGGCGCGGAGGTCTGCGGCGGTCCAGGCCGCCGGGGCGGCGGCCAGCATCCCGCGTACGGCCGCGACGTCCGCCGTACCGTCGGCGTCCAGTTCGACCCGGGCCTTGGCGACGGCCTCGCCCCAGGCGTTCCCGTCGCCGCGCGCGACGGCGGCCCAGACGGGCCGCAGGGCGTCGCCCCGGTCACCGGCGAGCAGGGGGAGGCAGCGGTCGAGGCATGCGAGGCCGGCTGCGGCCAGGCCTCGCTCGTCGGCCCCCTCGATCAGTTCCAGCAGGCTCCGGCCGTTTCCCGACGCCATGGACGCCTCCTCGCCACCCGATGCGGACGCAGTACGTCCCCTACTGCGCCGGGGGGCGCTTTTTCGTCACTGCGCGGCCGGAATCATGCCAGTGGCTGTGGCGTGCTGCATAGAGGTCGCACAGCGCCGGGACTCCACCAGGTGCGGGGCGAGCAGCCGCTCACCCCGCTCCCGCTCCCTCAGCGCCGCGCCGACGGGCCCCACGTCGGAGAGCGGCATGACCGGCGCCCCGGCGGGATCAGCGGACCTTCGTCGCCAGCGCCCGGAACTGGTCCCAGGTCAGGGTCGGTTTCGCCGGGTCCCAGACCTTCTGGGCGAGCGCCGTCAGCGGCAGCCGGATGCCGTCCGCGACCTGTGCCTGCGTCTGCGACCGGGAGAGGTCGCACCAGACCGCGAAGCGGGCCCCGAGGATCTGGGGGTCGTACCGCGCGGGGACGGGCGTGGTGCCGCGCAGGACGAGCGGTGTCCACTGCTCGTAGATGCGGCGGCCCGTCGGGTAGGTGAACTGGTTCGGCTCGCCGAGGACGTAGTAGAGGTACTCGTCGTTGAGGTTCACGACCTTGCGGCCCTCGGCCAGGTACTCGGCCGGCGGCCGGGCCCCGATCTCCTTGCCGGTCCAGTACTCGACCTCGATGCCCTTGTCCGCGTCGACGACGCCGCCCCGGAAGAACCCGTCGTTCCAGGCCTTCGCGACCTTGCCCGTGTCGCGGACGACCGCCGCGCGGTCGTTCAGCCAGCCCTCCGCCAGGTCCTGGACGCGCGCCTCGGCGCCGTACTTCTGCCGGGCCGCCGAGGCCAGCTGCGGATAGGAGGCCTCGGGGGAGCGGACGGTCAGGGCCTGGTACTCGTCGGCGCCGACGTGGAACCAGCCGCCGGGGAAGAGTGCGGCGTACTCGCGCAGCAGCTCGTCCACGAGCCGGGCCGAGGCGGGCTTGGAGATGTCGATCGCACCCTGGCGCGGAGTGCCCTGGACGTTGCGCAGCTGGAGGTCCGGGTGGGCGCGCAGGACGGCTCCGAGGTGTCCTGGCGAGTCGATCTCGGGCACGACGGTGATGTGGAGGGTCTGCGCGAGGGAGAGGATCCGGCGCACCTCGGCCTTGGTGAGGTGCTCGGCCGAGACGACCTCGGGGTGGGAGTCGGAGGCGATCCGGAAGCCCTGGTCGTCGGAGAAGTGCAGTCCGAACTGGTTGAGCTTGAGGTCGGCCATCTCCCGGAGCCGGGCCTCGATCCACTCCGCGGTGAAGAACTTGCGGGCGATGTCGAGGTTCAGTCCGCGCTGGGGCTTCGCGGGGGCGTCGGTGACGGTGCCCTCGGGCATCGCTCCCGAGGCCTTCACCGACTGCTTGAGGGTGCGGGTGCCGTAGAAGACGCCCGCCTGGTCGGGGCCGCTGATCCTGACCCGGTCGTCGCGGGTGGTGAGCGTGTACGACTCGGGGGCGCCCTCGCCGCCGAGGGCGAGCTCGACGTCGCCGGCGCGGGCGGCGACGGCTCCCCGGTACGCGATCTTCAGTTCCCCCGCGAGCAGCCGCGCCTCGTCGGCGAGTCCTTCGCTGCCGGCGGCGATGACGATCCCGGCCGTCGGCGCGGGTTTCCAGCCGGGGCCGCGGGCGGCCTCGTGGTCGCGCACGGCGGGGACGGTGCGGGGCGCGGTGGACAGGGGGTAGGTCCGCGTCGGCGTGGGTGTCGGGCCGGGCGGCGCGCTGGTGGGCGCGGCGCTCGCGGACGTGCCGCCGGAGGGGGTGGGGGGCGGGGGCGCTCCGGTGGGAGCGCCGGGGGAACAGGCCGCCACGGTGGCCAGTGCCACCGCGGTCGCCATCAGTGCGGGGCCCTGGTGGGGCCCCCGTATGGAGTACCGCATCATTCGGAATCCTCCCGTACGGCGGGCGGTCCGGCCAATCGGGGGAACGGAACCCGATCATCCGTCACATGTTCCGAAACTCTCCCTTCCGGGTGAAATTCGCGCATCCGTCGGGCACTTCTCTCGCCCCGTCGATAACGTTGAGTCACGTCCACCCCATCCGTCCCGGAGTACCGGAGTCCACGCTGACCAGCGACACCCACCTCCCCTGCCGGACCGCGGGCTCCACGGACACGCCCGCCCCTCCCACCGCCGCCGCGACCCCCGGTGCGGTCGGAGCCCCTGCCGCGACCGCCCTGCCCACGCAGCACAGGGGTCCCGTGCCCCACGGAACCCTCCGGGGACTCGCCGGTTTCAACGCCGCCGCGCCCGCCGAGGCCGAGGCGCTGCTCCTCGCCTGCTGCCACAGTCACCGTTGGGCCGAACGGGTGGCGGCGCACCGGCCGTACCCGACCGTGGACGCGCTGCTCGCCGCCGCCGACGAGGCCGGTTACGACCTGTCCCGCGCCGACCTCGACGAGGCCCTGGCCGCCGAGTCCTCCGCGCTGCCGCACCCGGACGCCCCGCCGGCGGCCCGGACCGCGCTGCGGGCCGCCCACGCCGCGTACGAGAGCGGCTTCGGACACGCGTTCGTGATCAGCCTCGACGGAGTGCGTCCCGGGGAGCGGCTCGACCGGGTACTGGCCGGTATCCGGTCACGTCTCGGCAACGAACCGGAGGAGGAGCGGGTGATCGCGGCAGAGGAGCTACGTCGCCTCGCCCGCGCCCGGCTGGCCTTCCGGTTCTCCGAGGCGCTCACACTCCGACACACCGGTTCGTGATTCCGTCCGGAATGCGGCGATTCCGGCCTGCGCGATAGCCCGTCCGTGCCTCTTTGATCACACCTATGGACCCCGCGCGAGCGAACCGACAACTCGTCGCTACGATGACCGGGGCCGGTGGACCGTACCCGGCCGGGTCAGACCGACACTGAAGCCGGCCGACCCTGATCCCCGCTCCCGGAGGGTTTTTCCGTGCCGGCTGGAACGCTGTACCGCGGCCGGGAAGGAATGTGGAGCTGGGTGGCTCATCGAGTCACCGGCGTCCTCATCTTCTTCTTCCTGTTCGTACACGTGCTGGACACCGCTCTCGTCCGCGTCTCCCCCGAGGCGTACGACGAGGTCGTCGCGACCTACAAGACGCCGATCGTCGCTCTTCTGGAGTACGGCCTCGTCGCAGCCATCCTCTTCCACGCGCTGAACGGCCTCCGGGTCATCGCCGTGGACTTCTGGTCCAAGGGCCCGCGCTACCAGAAGCAGATGCTCTGGACCGTCGTGGGCATCTGGGTCGTGCTGATGGCGGGCTCGCTTTACCCGATCCTCGGCCACGCCGCACGTGAACTGTTCGGGAGCTGACGCCACTCATGTCTGCTGACACCTCCTCCGCCGCGATCGGCCCCGTCGAGGGCGGCACCGTCTACGACGTGGACAACCCCGCGCCGTACATCGAGGCCCCTCGCAAGCGCACCGGCAAGACCCCGCGCGCGACCCGGGGCAACTTCGAGATGGCCGCATGGCTCTTCATGCGCCTCTCGGGCATCGTCCTGGTCGTCCTGGTCCTCGGCCACCTGCTGATCCAGCTCTTCCTGGACGGTGGCGTCTCCAAGATCGGCTTCGCCTTCGTGGCCGGCCGCTGGGCCTCCCCGTTCTGGCAGGTCTGGGACCTGCTGATGCTCTGGCTCGCCATGCTGCACGGCGCCAACGGCCTCCGCACCGTCATCAACGACTACGCGGAGCGGGCCAAGACGCGCCTGTGGCTCAAGGGCCTGCTGTACACCGCCACGGTGTTCACCATCCTTCTGGGCACGCTGGTGATCTTCACCTTCGACCCGAACATCCGCTAGGCACGGGGCTGAGGTAATCCACGTCATGAAGATCCACAAGTACGACACCGTCATCGTCGGCGCCGGTGGCGCCGGCATGCGCGCCGCCATCGAGTCGACGAAGCGCAGCCGCACCGCCGTGCTGACGAAGCTCTACCCCACCCGCTCCCACACGGGCGCCGCGCAGGGCGGCATGGCCGCCGCGCTCGCCAACGTGGAGGAGGACAACTGGGAGTGGCACACCTTCGACACGGTCAAGGGCGGTGACTACCTGGTCGACCAGGACGCCGCCGAGATCCTGGCGAAGGAGGCCATCGACGCCGTCCTCGACCTGGAGAAGATGGGCCTGCCGTTCAACCGGACCCCGGACGGCACCATCGACCAGCGCCGCTTCGGCGGTCACTCCCGCAACCACGGCGAGGCCCCGGTCCGCCGGTCCTGCTACGCCGCGGACCGCACCGGTCACATGATCCTCCAGACGCTGTACCAGAACTGCGTCAAGGAGGGCGTGGAGTTCTTCAACGAGTTCTACGTCCTGGACCAGCTGATCACCGAGGTCGACGGCGTCAAGAAGTCCGCCGGCGTCGTCGCGTACGAGCTGGCCACCGGCGAGATCCACATCTTCCAGGCCAAGGCCGTGATCTACGCGTCCGGCGGCACCGGCAAGTTCTTCAAGGTGACCTCCAACGCGCACACCCTGACCGGTGACGGCCAGGCCGCCTGCTTCCGGCGCGGTCTGCCCCTCGAGGACATGGAGTTCTTCCAGTTCCACCCGACGGGCATCTGGCGCATGGGCATCCTGCTGACGGAGGGCGCCCGCGGTGAGGGCGGCATCCTCCGCAACAAGGACGGCGAGCGCTTCATGGAGAAGTACGCGCCGGTCATGAAGGACCTCGCGTCCCGTGACGTCGTCTCCCGCTCCATCTACACGGAGATCCGCGAGGGCCGCGGCTGCGGTCCCGAGGGCGACCACGTCTACCTGGACCTGACGCACCTCCCGCCGGAGCAGCTGGACGCCAAGCTCCCGGACATCACCGAGTTCGCCCGTACGTACCTCGGCATCGAGCCGTACACGGACCCGATCCCGATCCAGCCCACCGCGCACTACGCCATGGGCGGCATCCCGACCAACGTCGAGGGTGAGGTCCTCATGGACAACACCACCGTCGTCCCGGGCCTGTACGCGGCCGGCGAGGTCGCCTGCGTGTCGGTGCACGGCGCCAACCGCCTCGGCACCAACTCGCTGCTCGACATCAACGTCTTCGGCAAGCGCTCCGGCATCGCCGCCGCCGAGTACTCCGCCAAGCACGACTTCGTCGAGCTGCCGGAGAACCCGGAGTCCCTCGTCGTCGCGCAGATCGAGCGGCTGCGCAACTCCACGGGCAACGAGCGGGTCGCCGACCTGCGCCGTGAGCTCCAGGAGACGATGGACGCCAACGTGATGGTGTTCCGCACGGAGCAGACCATCAAGACGGCCGTCGAGAAGATCGCCGAGCTGCGCGAGCGCTACGCGAACGTGTCCATCCAGGACAAGGGCAAGCGCTTCAACACGGACCTCCTGGAGGCCATGGAGCTGGGCAACCTGCTCGAACTGGCCGAGGTCATGGCCGTCTCGGCCCTGGCGCGCAAGGAGTCCCGCGGCGGTCACTACCGCGAGGACTACCCCAACCGCGACGACGTCAACTTCATGCGCCACACCATGGCGTACCGCGAGGTCGGCGAGGACGGCTCCGAGACCGTCCGTCTCGACTACAAGCCGGTCGTCCAGACCCGCTACCAGCCGATGGAGCGTAAGTACTGATGGCTACCCCCGTACTGGACAGGGTGGAGAAGGACTCCGCCGCCTCCCCGTACATCACGGTCACGATGCGGATCCGCCGCTTCAACCCCGAGGTGTCGGACGCGTCGGTCTGGGAGGACTTCCAGATCGACATCGACCCGAAGGAGCGTGTGCTCGACGCCCTCCACAAGATCAAGTGGGACGTCGACGGCACGCTGACCTTCCGCCGCTCGTGCGCGCACGGCATCTGCGGCTCGGACGCGATGCGGATCAACGGCAAGAACAGGCTCGCCTGCAAGACGCTGATCAAGGACATCAACCCCGAGAAGCCCATCACGGTCGAGGCCATCAAGGGCCTGACGGTCCTCAAGGACCTGGTCGTGGACATGGAGCCGTTCTTCCAGGCGTACCGGGACGTCATGCCGTTCCTGGTCACCAAGGGCAACGAGCCGACGCGCGAGCGCCTGCAGTCCGCCGAGGACCGTGAGCGCTTCGACGACACCACCAAGTGCATCCTGTGCGCCGCGTGCACGTCGTCCTGCCCGGTCTTCTGGAACGACGGCCAGTACTTCGGTCCGGCCGCGATCGTCAACGCGCACCGCTTCATCTTCGACTCGCGTGACGAGGCGGGCGAGCAGCGCCTGGAGATCCTGAACGACAAGGACGGCGTGTGGCGCTGCCGCACGACGTTCAACTGCACGGACGCGTGCCCGCGTGGCATCGAGGTCACCAAGGCCATCCAGGAGGTCAAGCGGGCGCTGATCACGCGCCGCTTCTGACATCCCGTTCGGCCGACGAGGCCCGCTTCTGTACGCTGCGGCGTGCAGGAGCGGGCTTTTTCTTTGCGGAGGACGGGGACTGATGAGCGAGCCGAACCCTTACAAGTCGGAGGAGTACGAGTGGGGCCCCGGCCAGCAGGCCGGGGCGCCCGGGTACGGGTACCCGCAGGGCGGCTACCAGCCGACGATCCCCGAGGGGGTGCCGGTGCCGCAGCCGTCCTATCCGCCGGTCCCCGCCGGGGGCGCGCCGCTGCTGAGCCTGGGTGACATCACCGTCGTCGGCGACCAGATCATCACCCCCGCCGGGGCCATGCCCCTGAAGGGGGCCGTCTGGAACGCGATGGACATGTCGCGGACGGAGGAGAAGATCTCGACGGCCGGGATCGTGCTGGCGGTCGTCTTCTTCGTCTTCTGCCTGCTGGGCCTGCTGTTCCTGCTGATGAAGGAGAAGCAGACCACCGGCTTCATCCAGGTCACGGTGACCAGCGGTGGCCGGCACCACTCGACGATGATCCCGGCGCGGGGCCCGGACACCATCCACTGGGTGATGGGCCAGCTCAACTACGCGCGGTCGCTCAGCATGTGACCCACCGCACGGCCTCGGCCGTGCAAGGCGGCGGGCTCAGCCGTGCCGGCGGCGGGCGGGCTCACCGTGCCAGGGGCCGGCGGGCTCAGCCGTGCCAGGGGCGAGCGGGCTCCGTGGACTCCGCCGCGACCATGACCCGCCGCAGCAGGTCGTTGAGGAGGGCTCGCTCCTCGGGGGCGAGGACGCCGAGCAGCCGGTACTCCTCGTGCCCGAGGACCTCCATCGCCCCGAGCCAGGTCTCACGGCCGGCGTCGGTCAGTTCGACGAGCACCCGGCGCCGCCCGGCCGCGGACCGGGTGCGGCGGACGAGGCCCCGCTTCTCCAATGCGTCCAGACGTCCCGAGACGGAGGCGGGGACCAGGTCGAGGTCCTGGGCGAGTTCGGAGGGGGCGGCGCTGCCGCCGCGCCCGGCGATCTTGTGGAGCGTGTCGAACTCGTGCCGCTCCAGCCCGAAGTCGACGAGCGACTGCTCCCTGACCCGGCGGAGATGGACGGAGAGCTTCTTCATCCGGGTGACGGCCCCCTCGACCACGGGGTCGAGGCCGGGCAGGACGGGCTGCCAGCGCGCGACGTGCTCGTCGGTCCAGTCGCGCGGTGTCGGCGGTGCGCTCGGGGCGGGCGGTTCCTCGGGGTGCGCCATGGGCCGATCGTACGTCCGTGAAGGACGAACCACCCGAAAAGTCGCCTATCACCCCGAGGGCGGGGGTGGCGCGCACGGGTCCCCGGATTCCCTCCCCTGAGCAACTTGAACACGTTCAAAGAGAGGTCTACAGTCATGACTGCCAGCTTTTGAACGCGTTCAAGGGAGGGTGGGGCATGGACCTCACTGTCATCGCGTACATCGTCTACCTGCTGATCAGCGTGGCCCTGACCGTCTGGGTCGCCCGCACACTCAGCCGCAACGGAAGGATCTTCCTCGCGGACGTCCTCCACGGCAACGAGAAGCTCGCCGAGGCGGTCAACCACCTCCTGGTGGTCGGCTTCTACCTCGTCAACTTCGGCTTCGTCGCCCTCTATCTGAGCCAGGACGACGCCGTCCTCGACGCCCGCTCGCTCTTCGAGGCGCTCTCCGTGAAACTCGGCGTCGTCCTCCTCGTCCTCGGCGTGATGCACCTCGGGAACGTCTACGTCCTCAACAAGATCCGCCGACGCGGTGTCATGGAGCGCGAACAGGTCCCGCCCGTCGGCCCGCAGGGCTGGACCACCGCCCCGAAGACCGGGCCCTGGGCCCCGCCCGCACCTCAGGGCTGACCCGCCGTGCCGGCCCCGAACGCGCCGACGATCCCCGTCGGACGACTGACCGTCCTCTACGACGCCGGCTGCCCGCTCTGCGTGCACCTCAGGCACTGGCTGCTGCGCCAGCGGCAGCTCGTACCGCTCGACCTCGTACCGGCCGGATCGCGGGAAGCCAGGCGCCGCTTCCCCGACCTCGACCACACCCCCACCCTGCGGGAGATCACCGTGGTCGGGGACCGGGGCCAGGTCTACCGGGAGACCTCCGCCTGGATCGTCTGCCTCTGGGCGCTCGCCGACCACCGGCCGAGGGCCCACTGGCTCGCCACCCCCGCGGGGCAGCCCTTCGCCCGGATGACGGTGCTCGCAGCGGCGAAGTGGCGCGAGGCCCTCAAGGGGCCGGCCTGCGAGGACGGGCACTGCGAGGTGCCCGGTCCGCCCGGCTAGGCTCGCCCCCGTGAAGGACGTGACGGAAGAGAGCAAGGCGGCCGGCAAGTCGACCGAGAAGAAGGGCGACGAGAAGGCGGCCGCCGAGAAGAAGGCCCCGAAGAGCGAGCAGACCCGCACGCTCATCCTCGAGACCGCGCTCCGGCTGTTCAGGGAGCGCGGTTACGACAAGACGACGATGCGGGCCATCGCCCAGGAGGCCGGGGTCTCCGTCGGCAACGCGTACTACTACTTCTCGTCCAAGGAGCACCTCGTCCAGGGCTTCTACGACCGGATCGCCGAGGAGCACCAGGCGGCCGTCGAGCCCATCCTGACGGGCGCCGAGAAGGACCTGACGGCCCGGATCCGGGGGGTCTACCTCGGGTGGCTGGACATCGCCGGGCCGTACCACGAGTTCGCGTCCCAGTTCTTCAAGAACGCGGCCGACCCCGACAGTCCGCTCAGCCCCTTCTCGCCCGAGTCGGAGGGCCCGCGCGAGGCGGCGATCGAGGTGCACCGGCGGGTCATCTCCGGCGCCTCGGTGAAGGTCGACCCGGAACTGGCGGAGGCACTCCCCCGGCTGCTCTGGCTCCAGCAGATGGGCCTGGTGCTGTTCTGGGTGTACGACCGCTCGGAGGGCGCCGCCAACAGCCGCCGTCTGGTGGAACGGCTCGCGCCGGTCACCGCCCGGGCGATCTCGCTCTCCCGCTTCCGCGTCCTGCGCCCCCTGGTCAAGGAGACGCACGAGCTGCTCTCGGACTTCATGCCGACGGCGGCCGGGATGGCGGCCTCGGGGACGCCGTCGAAGAAGTCGGGCGCGAAGCCGCCGGAGACCTCGTGAATCCTGGCCGGGCCACGAGCCCGGCCCCGGTCACACGCCCCGCCAGGGTCACCGGCCCGGCCCCGGTCACACGCCCCGCTCCCGTCACGCCTGCTTCGAGGCGAGTTGGACCAGGGTGATGTCGGACGGCGCGCCGACCCGCACCGGGGGTCCCCAGGCGCCCGCGCCCCGGGAGACGTACAGCTGGGTGTCCCCGTACCGTTCGAGCCCGGCGACGGTCGGGTTGGCCAGTTCGGCGAGGTAGTTGCCGGGCCAGAGCTGGCCGCCGTGGGTGTGACCGGAGAGCTGGAGGTCCACACCGTGGCGTACGGCGTCGTGGACGACGACCGGCTGGTGCGCCAGTAGGACCGCGGCGCGGGCCCGGTCGCGGTCCCCGAGGGCCCGGGCGAAGTCGGGACCCCGGCCCTCGCTCTCCCCCGCGATGTCGTCGACGCCCGCGAGGTCGAAACCGGCCGCGATCTCCAGGCGCTCGTTGCGCAGCGGACGCAGGCCCAGTTCACGGACGTGGTCGACCCAGGCGTCGGCGCCCGAGAAGTACTCGTGGTTGCCGGTCACGAAGAACGAGCCGTGGCGGGCGCGGAGCCGGGCGAGCGGCTCGGCGGCGGGGCCGAGGTTCTCCACGGTGCCGTCGACGAGGTCGCCGACGACCGCGATCAGGTCGGGCTGGGTGGAGTTGATCGCGTCCACGATGCGCTGGGTGTGGGCGCGGCCCAGGATCGGCCCGAGGTGGATGTCGGAGACGACGGCGATCCGGTAGCCGTGCGCGGCGCGCGGCACCTTCGCGAGCGGGACGGTGACCCGCTTGATCCGGGGACCGCGCAGCACGCCGTACGTGCCGTAGCCCACGGTCCCCACGGCCGCCGCCGCGGCGGCGCCGCCGACGACCCGGGACACGAACAGACGCCGGGAGACATCGGCGGCGGGCGCCGGGGCGGACGCGGGGGCCCTCGCCGCGGTGGGCTCGGCCGGTTCGGCGGGGCGCGCCGCGGCGGGTACGGGCTCCGGTACCGGTACCGGCGCGGGAGCGGCCGTCGGGGCCGCGGCCGCCGCCGGTACGCCCGCCGCGTCCCGGCGGGCGAGCCAGGCGCGCAGGACGGGCCGTACGGCCTCCCCGACGGCCAGGGCCAGGGTCACGTACAGGAGCAGGGCGAGCCACAGGAAGCCCGGCCAGGCCACCACCTGCTGGAGCGTGAAGGGCGCTCCGGCGCGGGCGGAGCCGAGGGCCGCGAACGAGAGCAGGGGCAGCGCCACGACGGCGACGGTGCCCAGCCGGCGCGGCAGGCTGCCGCGCCTCGTGACGTCACGCACCAGGCGCCGCCACACGTACCAGTGGACCGCGCCGAGCAGCGCGAGGACCACGATCAGGACCAGCAGGAAGGCGATCACGCCCCGGAACCCCTTCTTCTCAACCGTTCGCGCGGCGCGCGGCACGCACGCCACGCAACCCGAGCACCCCGATCACCGTCCCCAGAACAAAGGACGTGACGGCAAGCAGCAGATGGACCCAGAAGTAGGCCGTCGGGTCGCCCGCGTCGTCGAAGGCGAGGCCGCTCCCGTCCTTCGCCAGATTCGCGACGAAGGTGATCCAGATGAACCAACTCCAGACCCCGAACGCGAGCAGGAACCAGGAGACGCGGCGGCTGAGCTTCATGCCCCCAGTATCACCGCGTGCCTCAGGGGCCCCGCGTCCGGGTGGACGACCGGGGGCGCGGAGCCAGCCGGGGTTCGGATCGTCATTCCGTACCTGTACGTTCACGACCGTGTCTGCTTCGAAGAGGACCGCCTGGGCGGTCGCCGCTGCTGTACTCCTGCCGCTCGTCTCCGCCGGGCCCGCCCACGCCGAACCGGTGCCAGGGAAGGACAAGCAGCCCAAGCCACCGGCCGCGATGTCCTCGATCGGCGGCCCCCTGCTCGGCAGGCCCGGGACCCAGGTGAAGTTGGGCCCCGGCGCCCCGGTGCTGCCCAAGGAGCTCTCCGGCCGGTCGTGGATCGTCGCGGACGCGGAGAACGGCGACGTCCTCGCCGCGCACAACGCGCACTGGCCGCTGGCCCCGGCCTCCACCCTCAAGATGCTCTTCGCGGACACGCTCCTGGAGAAGTTCCCCAAGACGCGGAACCACCTCGTCACCACCGCCGACCTCGCCGGGATAGGAGCGGGTTCCAGCCTCGTCGGCATCAAGGAGAAGCAGACCTACAGCGTCCACGAACTGTGGCTGGGCGTCTTCCTCCGCTCCGGCAACGACGCCGTCCACGTCCTGACCAGCATGAACAACGGCCTCCTCCAGACCGTGAAGGACATGAACGAACAGGCGGCCGAGCTCCAGGCCCTGGACACCCATGTGGTGTCCCCGGACGGTTATGACGCCCCGGGCCAGGTCTCCTCCGCGTACGACCTGACGCTCATCGCCCGCAACGGCATGAAGAAGCCGGCCTTCCGCGAGTACGCCGCCACGCCACGGGCCGTCTTCCCCGGCGAGCAGAAGCCGGGCAAGAAGCGCGAGACCTTCGAGATCCAGAACACCAACCGGCTGCTCACGGGTGACTTCGGCGTCGCCCCGTACCAGGGCATCGCCGGGGTGAAGAACGGCAGCACCACGCACGCGGGTGCCACCTTCACGGGGGTCGCGGAGCGGGGCGGCCGGGTGTTGCTCGTGACCGTGATGAACCCGTCGTCGAAGGAGCAGCACGCCGTCTACCGCGAGACCGCCCGGCTGCTCGACTGGGGTTTCGCCGCCGCCGGGAAGGTGACGCCGGTCGGCGAGCTGGTGCCGCCGCGGTCCGTGCGTACGGGGACGACCGCTCCGGGCGACGGTGCCACGGCGGGCCCCGGCGAGGACGTCCCGGGGAACACCGTGCAGGCGGCGGCCACGGAGAGGTCCGGCGGCGTCGGGATCGCGCTCGCCGTGGCGGGCGGGGTGTTCCTGCTCCTCGCCGGTGCCGTCTTCCTGGTCAACCGGCGCTGGCCGCTGGCCGCGCCGGCGGGGCTGCGTCGGCGGCGGGAGCAGGATCCCGACGTGAATCCGTAGCGGTCCAGGCGGCGCAGAACAGCAGCAGCTTCGCCGTGAAGTTGATCCAGAGCATCAGGGCGACCGGAACGCCGAACGCCCCGTACATCGACTTCGCCGCGACGCCCCGCATGTAGCCGCCGAGCAGCAGCTTGAGCAGTTCGAAGCCGACCGCCCCCATGAGCGCCGCCACCACGAGGGCGCGGCGGGGCGGCTGCACGCCGGGCAGCAGCGTCAGCACGTACAGCAGGATCAGGAAGTCGGCGGCGACACCGATGAGGACGGCCGCTCCCTGGAGGAGGACGCCGCCCGCCCCGTCGCCGGAGACCCCGACCCGGTCGGCGCTCCAGCCGACGGCGGTGGAGCCGAGCCAGGACGCGGCGAGCGAGCCGAGGGCGACGCCGCCGAGGCCGAGCAGGACGAGCGCGTCCTTGCCCTTGAGCAGCACCGGGTTGCCCTCGTCCACGTCGTCGAGCTTCCACACCGCGCGCAGGCAGTCCCGCATGGAGCCGACCCAGCCGATGCCGGTGACGAGCAGGAGGGCGCCGGCGACGAGGCCGATGGTGCCGGCGTTGGCGACGAGTCCGCCGATGTCCAGTTGCTCGGAGATGCCGGGGACCTGGTCACCGATCTTCTCCTCGATCCGGGCGAGCTGCTGGTCGGAGAGGAGCGCGGCGCCGATCGCGGCGGCCACGGTGATCAGCGGGAAGAGGGCCAGGAAGGACAGGAAGGTGATCGCGGCGGCGAGGCGGCTCCAGTGGACCTGGTCGAGGGTCTCGTAGGCGCGCCAGGCGTGGGTCCGCATGAGGCGGGCGGCCCACGGGCCGATGACGGGGAGCTTGGTCAGCCAGTCCATTCCGTACCCTTACCCCCGATCCCGGCGCTGCTGGGGGATGCTTACCCGACTCTCCTTTAATCACCCGTTTCGACGAACCGCCACGCCATGCCGACATAAGGGACACAGGCGGCTATACGGTCACCTCCATGGCTGTCGAGACCTACGTCCTTGACGACGACTGCGAAGAGCTCAGCGGCTGGGGGCGCACGGCCCCGACCCTCGCGCGCGTGCACCGGCCCCGCGGCGAGGCCGAAGCCGCCGAAGCCGTCCGTGGCCGCGGAGCCCGTGGCTCGATCGCCCGCGGCCTCGGCCGCGCGTACGGGGACGCCGCCCAGAACGCCGGCGGCACCGTCCTCGACATGACCGGCCTCGACCGGATCCTGGCCGTCGACCCCGCCGCCGGTCTCGTCGTCTGCGAGGCGGGCGTCAGCCTGCACCGGCTCATGGAGGCGCTGCTGCCGCTGGGCTGGTTCGTCCCGGTCGTCCCCGCGACCCGGCACGCCACCGTCGGCGGGGCCGTCGCCGCCGACGTCCACGGCGCGAACCACCGGGCCGCCGGCGCCTTCGGGCGGCACGTGACCGCGCTCCGGCTCCTCACCGCCGACGGCGAGATCCGGACCGTGCTGCCCGGCACCCCGCTCTTCGACGCCACCACCGGCGGCCTGGGCCTGACCGGCGTCATCCTCGCCGTCACCCTGCGGCTGCTGCCCGTCGAGACCTCGCTGATGGCCCTCGACACCGAGCGCGCCCGGGACCTCGACGACCTGATGGACCGGCTCGCCGCCACCGACCACCGGTACCGCTACTCCGTCGCCCGGATCGACCTGCGCTCCCGGGGCGCCACCATCGGCCGCGCCGTCCTCACGCGCGGCGACCACGCCCCGTACGACGCGCTGCCCCGCCGCCACCGGGCCCGCCGCGCGCCGCTCGCCCTGCGGCCCGGACGGCTGCCCGCCCCGCCGCCGTACGTTCCCGGCGGGCTGCTCGGCCGTACCGCCGCGGGGCTCATCGACGAGCTGCGGTACCGCGGGTCGCTCCGCGAAAGCACCGGCCGGCTCCGGCCGCTCACCGCCCTCTTCCACCCCCTCGACGGCGTCCCGCACTGGAACCGGCTCCACGGGCGCGCGGGGCTCGTCCCCTACCGCTTCGTCGTCCCGGACGGACAGGAGGACACCCTGCGGAGGGTGGTGCGGCGGATCGCGGACCGCGGCTGCCCCTCCTTCCACGCCGTCCTCCGGCGCTTCGGCGCGGGCGGCCCCGGTCCGCTGTCGTTCCCGCTCCCCGGCTGGGGGCTCGCCCTCGACCTGCCGGCCGGCCTCCCCGGGCTCGGAGCCTTCCTCGACGCGCTCGACGAGGACGTCGCGGGTGCGGGCGGCCGGGTCCAGCTAGCCGAGGACTCCCGGGTACGGCCGGAGACGGCGGCCGCGATGTACCCGCGGCTCGACGAGTTCCGGGCCCTGCGCACCGCGCTCGACCCCGGGTCCGTCTTCACCTCGGACCTCTCCCGCCGCCTCGGAATCTGAGGAGACCCCATGAAGGACGCCTTCGGCGCCCCGCAGTCCCTGCTCGTCCTCGGTGGCACCTCCGAGATCGGGCTCGCCACCGCCCGCCGGCTGATCGCCCGGCGTACCCGTACCGTCTGGCTCGCCGGACGCCCCTCCCCCGCGCTCACCGCCGCGGCCGACTCGCTGCGCGCGCTCGGCGCGGACGTGCGGACCGTCCCGTTCGACGCGCTCGACACCGAGTCCCACGAGGAGCGGCTCGGCAAGATCTTCACCGAGGGCGACATCGACATGGTGCTCCTCGCCTTCGGGGTCCTCGGCGACCAGGCGCGGGACGAGTCCGACCCGGTGGCCGCCGTCCGCGTCGCCCGGACCAACTACATCGGCGCCGTCTCGGCCGGGCTCGTCTGCGCGGGCGCGCTCCAGGCGCAGGGGCACGGCTCCCTGGTGGTGCTCTCCTCGGTGGCGGGCGAACGGGCCCGTCGCGCCGACTTCATCTACGGGTCCTCGAAGGCCGGTCTCGACGCCTTCGCCCAGGGGCTCGGGGACGCGCTGCACGGCACCGGGGTGCACGTCATGGTCGTACGGCCCGGATTCGTCCGCTCGAAGATGACGGCCGGGCTCGCGGAGACACCGCTCGCGACGACCCCCGAGGCGGTCGCGACCGCCGTCGAGCTGGGTCTGCGGCGCCGCTCGGAGACGGTGTGGGTGCCGGGGGCGCTGCGGATGGTGATGGCGGCGGTACGGCATGTGCCGAGGCCGCTGTTCCGACGCCTGCCGGTGTGAGACCCGCCGGTGCGAGGCGGCGGGACCTCGCGGCGCGGGGTCCCCGGCGGTCAGGCCGTCGGGGACCCCGACGGCGTGTCGACCGGGCTGCCGCCCTGGGTGGGGACGGCCGAGACCGGGCGGCCGCTGCCGAACAGGTAGTCGTACAGCTTCCGCCACACCCCGTCCGGGCCCTGCTCGTACAGCGCGAAGGAGCGGCAGATCCACGCCGCCTCGTAGCCGGCGAGCTCCTCGAACGCCCGGTCCATCCCCTCCTCGGAGATGCCGTGCGCCACGGTGACGTGCGGGTGGTACGGGAACTGGAGCTCGCGCACCAGCGGCCCCGACTCGTCCCGGATCACGTGCTGGAGCCGGTGGCAGAGGGAGTGGCCCTCCTTCACCTTCACGTAGACGACCGGGGAGAGCGGCCGGAAGGTCCCGGTGCCCTGGAGGCGCACCGGGAAGGGCTGGTGGCCGGCGGCGACACGTGCGAGGTACGCCTCGATCTCCGGCAGCCGCTCCTCCGGGACCTCGGTCGGCGGGACGAGGGTGATGTGCGTGGGGATGCCGTACGCGGCCGGGTCCCCGAAGCCGGCGCGCCGCTCCTGGAGCAGGCTGCCGTAGGGCTCCGGGACCGCGATCGAAACGCCGAGCGTTACGGTCCCCACGTCGTTCTCCTCCGTCGTCCGTCGACTGGTGTGCGGTGGTTCAGCCGCCAGTGTGCGTCCTGTACCACCCTTGTGGCCAGGGTCCTCCGCCTCAGTGCTTGGCGGGCAGGAAGCCCATCCGCTCGTACGTCTGCGCCAGCGTCTCCGCGGCGACCGCGCGGGCCTTCTCCGCTCCCTTGGCCAGGACCGAGTCCAGCGTCTCGGGGTCGTCCAGGTATTCCTGGGTGCGCGCCCGGAACGGCGTGACGAAGTCCACCATGACCTCGGCCAGGTCCGTCTTCAGTGCGCCGTACATCTTGCCCTCGTAGCTCGTGACCAGGTCCTCGACGGACGTGGAGGTGAGCGTGGACATGATCGTGAGCAGGTTGGAGACGCCCGCCTTGTTCTCCGGGTCGAACCGGATCACCGTGTCGGTGTCGGTGACCGCGCTCTTGACCTTCTTCGCGGTGGCCTTCGGGTCGTCCAGGAGGTTGATGAGGCCCTTCGGCGTGGACGCCGACTTGCTCATCTTGACCGCCGGGTCCTGGAGGTCGTAGATCTTCGCCGTCTCCCTGAGGATGTACGGCTTGGGGATCGTGAAGGTCTCGCCGAAGCGGCCGTTGAAGCGCTCCGCGAGGTCACGGGTCAGCTCGATGTGCTGGCGCTGGTCCTCGCCGACCGGGACCTCGTTGGCCTGGTAGAGCAGGATGTCCGCGACCTGGAGGATCGGGTACGTGAAGAGGCCGACGGTGGCGCGGTCGGCACCCTGCTTGGCCGACTTGTCCTTGAACTGGGTCATACGGGAGGCCTCGCCGAAGCCCGTGAGGCAGTTCATGACCCAGCCGAGCTGCGCGTGCTCGGGGACGTGGCTCTGGACGAAGAGGGTGCAGCGCTCCGGGTCGAGACCGGCGGCGAGCAGCTGGGCGGCGGCGAGCCGGGTGTTGGCGCGCAGCTCGGCGGGGTCCTGGGGAACCGTGATCGCGTGCAGGTCGACGACCATGTAGAAGGCGTCGTGGGTCTCCTGGAGGGCGACCCACTGGCGCACGGCGCCGAGGTAGTTGCCGAGGTGGAACGAGCCTGCGGTGGGCTGGATTCCGGAGAGCACACGCGGTCGATGCTGCACGGCGGAGCCATTCCCCTGAGGGTGGAGGTGGGTGACGGGCGGGCTGTCAGAGGCCATGCACATCATTCTCTCAGGTGTGGGAACCGATCCCGGACTGCCGGTGTATCAAGAGTGTGAGGACGCGGGAGGGGGGCCTGGTCGCCGACGAGGCCGCGGTGATCGCACGGGTACGCGCCGGAGAGCCGGAGGCGTACGCGGTGCTGGTTCGCGCGCATACGGCGGTCGCTCTGAGGGCGGCGGTGGCGTGCGGCGCCGGCGCGGAGGCCGAGGACGTGGTGCAGCAGGCCTTCTTCAAGGCGTACCGCTCGCTGGGGCGGTTCCAGGAGGGGGCGGCGTTCCGGCCGTGGCTGTTGCGGATCGTCGTCAATGAGACCAGGAACACAGTGCGGGCGGCGGGGCGGCGGCGGGCCGTCGCGGACCGGGAGGCGGACCTGCTCGGCGGTGAGCCGCGGATACCGGAGTCGGCGGACCCGGCGGTCGCGGCCGAGGAGCGGGAGCGGAGCCGGCGGCTGCTCGACGCCCTGGACGGTCTCGGCGAGGACCACCGGCAGGTGGTGATCCACCGCTATCTCCTGGAGCTGGACGAGGCGGAGACGGCGCAGGCGCTGGGCTGGCCGAAGGGGACGGTGAAGTCCCGGCTGAGCCGGGCGCTGCGGAAACTGGGACTGGAGCTCGGCGAGGACCGGGAAGGAGGCGAGGGGCGTGGCTGACGAGGAGCTGCCGGACGAGCTGCGGGAGCTGGGACGGCGGCTGCGGGTGCCGGACGTGGACGGCGGGACGATGGCCGAGCGGGTGCTCGCACAGCTCCTCGCCGAGCGGGTGCCGACGCCGACGCCCGAAGGGGTGCCCGAAGGGGTGCCCGAGCAGGTGCCCGGGCCGGGCCGGCGACGGCGGTGGACGTCGGCGTGGGTCCCTGCGTGGGCCTCGGCGTGGGCGTGGGCGCGCGAGCGGTGGCGGGCGCTGGTCGCGGGCCTCACCGGGGTGCTGATCGTCCTGGTGCTGACCCCGCCGGTGCGGGCGGCGGTGGCGGAGTGGTTCGGCTTCGGCGGGGTGGCCGTGCGGTACGACCCGGAGGGGCGCCGGGTCCCGGACGGAGGCGCGGTGCCGGTGCCCGGATGCGCGGAGCCGGTGCCGTTGGCGGAGGCCGGGCGCAGGGCGGGCTTCGAGCCTCTGATACCGGGGGCGCTCGGCGCGCCGGACGCGGTCACGGTGACGGGGTCGGCCGAGCGGGGCCGGGCGGTGATCAGCCTGTGCTGGCGCGACGGGGGGCGGACGGTCCGGCTGGACGAGTTCCCGGCCCGCCTGGACATCGGCTTCGCCAAACAGGTCAGGACGCGACCGGAGTGGGTCGACCTCCCGGACGGCGCGCAGGGCTACTGGTTCGCGGCCCCGCACCTCCTGACGGTCCCGCTGACGGACGGGGCGGGCACGGCCTGGACCCACGAGGTCCGCACGGCGGGCCCCACGCTCCTCTGGACGAGGAGCGGGGGCGTGCGCACCTTCCGGCTGGAGGGCATACCGGACCGGGAGGAGGCCCGCCGGGCGGCGGAGTCCCTGGGCCCCGGCGGGTGACTGCCGGTCCGGTCCCTGGCGCGGTCAGACGGGGAGGCCCGGGGCCGGGTGCGCGCTCATCAGGTCGGCGACCTCGGCGCGGAGGGTGCGGAGGGCGTCCTCGTCGCCCGTGCCGGCCGCCGTGACGCCGCGGTCGATCCAGTCGGCGACCTGGTCCATGTGCTCGGGGGCCAGGCCGCGCGAGGTGAGGGAGGGGGTGCCGATGCGGATGCCGGAGGGGTCGAACGGCTTGCGGGGGTCGTAGGGGACGGTGTTGTGGTTGACGACGATGCCCGCCCGGTCGAGGGCCTTCGCGGCGATCTTGCCCGGGACCTGCTTGGGGGTCAGGTCCATCAGGATCAGGTGGTTGTCGGTGCCGCCGGAGACCAGGTCGAAGCCGCGGGCGAGGAGCGCCTCGGCGAGGGCCTTGGCGTTGGCGACGACGGCGTGGGCGTAGTCGCGGAAGGAGGGCTGGGAGGCCTCGCGGAGGGCGACGGCGATGGCGGCGGTGGTCTGGTTGTGCGGGCCGCCCTGGAGGCCGGGGAAGACGGCCTTGTCGAGCGCCTTGGCGTGCTCCTCGCGGGACATGAGCATGGCGCCGCGCGGGCCGCGCAGGGTCTTGTGGGTGGTCGTGGAGATCACGTCCACGTGCGGGACGGGGGACGGGTGGGCGCCGCCCGCGATGAGGCCGGCGATATGGGCGATGTCGGCGACGAGCACGGCACCGACCTCACGGGCGATCTCGCCGAAGGCGGCGAAGTCGATCGTGCGGGGCAGCGCGGTGCCGCCGCAGAAGATCACCTTCGGGCGCTCCTTGAGGGCGAGGTCGCGGACCTCGTCGAAGTCGATGAGGCCGTCGCCCTCGGAGGTCGCGGGGCGGACGCCGTACTGGACGCCGCGGAACCACCTGCCGGTGGCGGAGACGCCCCAGCCGTGGGTGAGGTGGCCGCCCATCGGCAGGGCCATGCCCATGACGGTGTCACCGGGCTCGGCGAAGGCGAGGTACACGGCGAGGTTGGCCGGGGAGCCGGAGTAGGGCTGGACGTTGGCGTGCTCGACGCCGAAGACGGCCTTGGCGCGCTCGACGGCGAGGGTCTCGACCCGGTCGATGATCTGCTGGCCCTCGTAGTAGCGGCGGCCGGGGTAGCCCTCGCTGTACTTGTTCTGGAGGACGGTGCCGGAGGCTTCGAGGACGGCGGCGGAGACGTAGTTCTCGCTGGGGATGAGGCGCAGGGTCTCCCCCTGGAGCCGTTCCTCGGCGTCGACGAGGGCGGCGAGCTCGGGGTCGGCGGCGGCGAGCGCGGGATGCTGCGGGGCGTTCATGCGGGGATCCTCCGGGGCGTCGGTGGGTCCCGGGGCGCTGCGTGGGAGGCGCGGCGCCACGCGGGACGAGGTCCCGTGACGCCCAGGCGGGCGGCGTCCCGTGTGGTTGCCGCGCACGGCTCCCCCGGGGTCGCTTCCCCGTGCGCCAGTCGCCGTGCGTGTTCTCAGAGTAGCGGGGGTCTCGTCGGTCCGGCCGGAGCGGGGACACGCGGTCACGGCCTGCCCGACACGACACCCGCGAAGGGCGCGCCGTGCGCGAGGTTTCCCCGCCCGGTGCGCGAGCGACGATAGAAACAGGGACCACAACCCCTTCGGCGGGTCCATCCCGCGAGCCGCAGGACGAACGGAGATCCCGTGTCGGGCACACAAGACGCGATCGCTTCGGCGGAGGCGCACAGCGCTCACAACTACCACCCCCTGCCGGTCGTCGTCGCTTCGGCGGACGGCGCCTGGATGACCGATGTCGAGGGGCGCCGCTACCTCGACCTGCTCGCCGGGTACTCGGCGCTCAACTTCGGGCACGGCAACCGGCGTCTGATCGACGCGGCGAAGGCCCAGCTGGAGCGGGTGACGCTGACCTCGCGCGCCTTCCACCACGACCGGTTCGCCGACTTCTGCGCCCAACTCGCCGAGTTGTGCGGGAAGGAGGCGGTGCTGCCGATGAACACCGGCGCGGAGGCGGTCGAGACGGCCGTGAAGACCGCCAGGAAGTGGGGGTACGAGGTGAAGGGCGTGCCGGACGGGCACGCGAAGATCGTGGTCGCGGCGAACAACTTCCACGGCAGGACGACGACGATCGTCAGCTTCTCCACGGACCACGAGGCGCGGGACCACTACGGTCCGTACACGCCGGGGTTCGAGATCGTGCCGTACGGGGACCTGACGGCGATGGAGGCCGCGGTCACCGAGAACACGGTGGCCGTGCTGATCGAACCGATCCAGGGCGAGGCGGGGGTCCTGGTCCCGCCGGCCGGTTATCTGGCGGGGGTGCGGGAGCTGACGCGCCGGCGGAACGTGCTGTTCGTGGCGGACGAGATCCAGTCGGGCCTCGGCCGGACGGGACGGACGTTCGCGTGCGAGCACGAGGGTGTGGTGCCGGACATGTACGTCCTGGGGAAGGCGCTGGGCGGCGGGGTGGTGCCGGTGTCGGCGGTGGTCGCCGACCGGGACGTGCTCGGGGTGTTCCGGCCGGGTGAGCACGGGTCGACGTTCGGCGGGAACCCGCTGGCGTGCGCGGTGGCCCTCGAGGTGATCGCGATGCTGCGGACGGGCGAGTTCCAGGAGCGGGCGGCGGAGCTGGGCGACCATCTCCACGCGGAGCTGGGGCTGCTCGTGGGCGCCGGCGCGGTGGAGGCGGTGCGCGGACGCGGGCTGTGGGCCGGCGTGGACGTCGCGCCGTCGCGGGGCACGGGCCGGGAGATCTCGGAGAAGCTGATGGAGCGAGGTGTCCTGGTGAAGGACACCCACGGCTCGACGATCCGGATCGCACCCCCGCTGGTGATCTCGAAGGAGGACCTGGACTGGGGTCTCGAACAGCTGAGGGGCGTGCTGTCGGACTGATCCGCCCCGCCGGCGCAGCGGCGGGGGCCTCTCCGGGAGGGGTCAGAGGATCACGTGCGGGAGGAAGCGGGCGTACTCGTCGGTGACGAGTCCTGCCGACTCCCGTATCCCGAGCCCCGCCGCCTCGTTCTCGACGACCCACGCGCCGAGCACCACCCGGTTGCCGTCGAAGTCGGGCAGCGGGGCCAGTTCCTGGTAGCAGCAGGGCTCCCCGTCCCGTACGAACGGTTCCGTGCCGGCGTCGTGGAGGGTGACGCCCGCGCCCTCGCGGCCGAGCAGCGGCTTGGCCGCCCAGCCGGTGGTCGAGGCGAGTTCACGCGGCCCGTCGAGGTAGGCGGGCAGCAGGTTCGGGTGGCCGGGGTACAGCTCCCAGAGGATCGCGAGGAGCGCCTTGTTGGAGAGCAGCATCTTCCAGGCGGGCTCGATCCAGCACGTGGTGCCGGTGCCGCCGCCGTTGTCGAGGGTGTCGAGGACGTGCCGGCCGAAGCGGTCGGTGGTGAGCCACTCCCACGGGTAGAGCTTGAAGCAGCTGCGGATGAAGCGGAGCCGGTCGTCCACGAAGCGGCGTGAGAGCCGGTCCCAGCCGATCCGTTCGACGGAGAGCGCCTCGGTGTCGAGTCCTGCCTGCTGGGCGGTCTCGCGCAGGTACGCGACCGTCATCAGGTCCTCGCCGAGTTCGTCGCCGTCGGAGTGGACGAAGTGGACGGGGCCCGGGGGCAGCAGGGACGCCTGGCGCTTCCAGGCGTCGACGAGCCGTTCGTGGAGGGAGTTCCACTGGTCGGCGCCGGGGAACCGCTCCTCCATCCAGAACCACTGCGGGCTGGCGGCCTCCACGAGCGAGGTGGGGGTGTCGGCGTTGTACTCCAGCATCTTGGCGGGGCCCGTACCGTCGTAGTGCAGGTCGAACCGGCCGTAGAGCGAGGGGAGTTCGGCACGGCGGTGCCAGGACTCGGCGACGAGGGCGACGAGCTTCGGGTCGGTGATCCCGAGCTCGGCGAACCGTTCCCGCTCGACGATGTGCGCGGCGGCCGCCAGGCACATCGCGTGCAGCACCTCGACGACCTCCTCCAGGGCCTCGACCTCGGGCAGGGTGAAGGAGTAGTACGCGCTCTCGTCCCAGTACGGGCGCAGCGAACCGTCCGGGTAGCGGGTCAGCGGGTAGACGAGCCCCTGCTCCTCCACCGTCTCCTGCCAGCCGGGCCGGGGCTCGATGGTGTGCCGTTCCATGTGCCAGGCCCTTCTCAGCCGCCGCCGGAACCGGAGCAGCCGAAGCCCCCGGTGTCGACGGCCTTCTTGTCGAAGCTGCCGCCGCTCACGCGGTTGTCGCGGAGGGAACCGCCGTAGTAGTACGAGCCCCGGTGGGTCGTGCTGTCGTCGTCGTCGTCGCGGCCACCGCCGCCGTCGCACTGGTAGCGGGGCAGTTCCTCCCGGGTCAGCGGGTCCACGCACCGCTTGTCCGGCTCGGAACCGCACGCGGTGATCGTCGCCGCGAGCACGCCCATCCCGCCGAGCACCACCGTGCTCGACCTCAGTCTGCGCATGTCCGTCGCCCTCCCCTTCACGGTCGCGACCTCCCCGGCCACGCTTGTCGCGTGCACGACTGTCGCGACCGCACAGTGTAGGCCGGTCGTTTCCGGCCGGGCCCCTCCAGGTGGGTTGTCCCGGGACAGCACACCTAGAGTCGTCATGTGCTTCTCGGGATGATGTGTGCGCTCGCCTCGTCCGTCTGCTTCGGCACGGCCTCGGTCCTCCAGGCGATGGCGGCCCGCGCCGCGACCCCCGGGACGGGCGGCGGTGTCGACGTCGCGCTGATGTGGCGGGCGCTGCGGCAGTGGCGGTACGTCGCCGGTCTCGCCCTCGACGGTCTGGGCTTCGCCCTGGAGGTCGTCGCCCTGCGGACACTGCCCATCTACGCGGTGGGCGCGGCCCTCGCCGCGAGCCTGGCGGTGACCGCCGTGGTCGCCTCCCGGCTGCTGGCGGTGCGGCTGAGCCGGGTGGAGTGGACGGCGGTGGCCGTGGTCTGCGCCGGGCTCGCTCTGCTGGCGCTCGCCGCCGGGGAGGAGGGGCACCGGGACGGTTCGGAGGCTCTCCGGTGGGCGCTGCTCGCGACCGCCTTCGGCGTGCTGCTCCTCGGCGTGGTGGGCGGCCGGCTGCCGGACCGGCCGCGGGCGCTGGTCCTGGGCCTGGGGGCGGGCTTCGGCTTCGGGGTGGTGGAGGTGGGGGTGCGGCTGGTCGACGGCATCGACTTCGCCGACCCCGCGGGGTACGCGCTGCTCGTGGGCGGTGCGGCGGCGTTCCTCCTTCTGACCTCGGCGCTCCAGCGCGGCTCGGTGACCACGGCGACGGCGGGCATGGTGCTCGGCGAGACGATCGGACCGGCGGTGGTGGGGGTGGTCTGGCTCGGGGACCGCACCCGCGAGGGCCTCGGGTGGCTCGCGGTCGTCGGCTTCGCGGTGGCGGTGGCGGGCTCCCTGACCCTGGCCCGTTTCGGCGAGCCCCCGGAGACGGCCGTCAGGTCCTGACCTCCTGAGCGGGGGTGGCGGCGGGGGCTTTCCGGGTGCTGCTGACGACATGGGGCGGCAGTACGCGTTCGGCGCACAGCAGGATGGCGGCGCCGGTGAGGACCATCACGGCGAGGACCGCCCACACGTGCCACCGCCCGGCATCGAGCAGGAAGCCCAGGAGCACGGGCGCGATGGTCCGGCAGACCGACCAGGACAGCTGGTGGACCGACAGGTAGCGCCCCCGCAGGTGATCGGGGGCAGCCTGGATCGCCAGGCCCTGTGCCGGGGCGGAGTGGACGAGTTCACCGGCGGTGTAGAGCACCGCGACCGCCAGGACGGCGACGAGGGCGCCGGTACCGCCGGTCAGCAGGGGAAGCGCCGCGAAGGCGGCGAAGGAGAGCGCGAAGACGACCGCGCCGGCCGCGGCCGTGCGGGTGCGTCTGCCGCGCAGGGTCAAGCGGGCGACGGGGACGCCGAGCGTGGCGACCAGGACGGTGTTGAGGGCGAACACGGCTCCGGCCAGGGCGTCGGGGATGCCGACGTCGCGGGTGAGGAAGATCGGCAGGGCGATGGCCTGGGTGGTGTAGCCGAAGGCGATCAGGAAGTTGGCGGTGGTGAGGAGCAGGTAGGGGCGGTCGGCGAGCACCTGCCGGTATCCGCCCCTGGGGCCGTCCGGTGCCCCGGGCCCGCCCGGGACGGCCGGGATCCGGGCCACCAGCACCGCGGCGACGGCGAACACCGCGGCCAGAAGCAGGGCGGCGCCGATGAAACCGGCGTTGCCGTTCCATGCCAGCATGCCCGCCGCCGCCAGGCTGCCGCCTCCCATGCCGGCGTTGCGCAGGCTGCGGTCCTCGGCAGATCCGTCGCCGAGAGCGACTCACGCGGACGCCTCATCACTCTCACCGCCGAGGGCGTCGAACTCACCGACGAACTCATCGCCGTCCACCTGGACAACCAGCGCCGACTCCTCTCCGGACTGGGCGCGGACGAGCAGACGCAGCTTGCCGACCTGCTCGCACGACTCGCCTCGACACTCCCCGAGGGCGAGGGCGAGGGTGGGGGCGAGGGCCGGCCGGACAGGACGACGCTCGCGCCACCCGAGCCTCGGTCGGCGTGAGCGCCCCGCGCACGACCCTCGTACGCATGAGCGCCGGCCATTGACGGTCATTCGGGAAGCACGCGTACGAGCGTGGCCAGGGCGCTCTGCCAGGCGCTGTCCGGCGGTGTGGCGTAGCCGACGACGAGGCCGTCCAGGGTCGCGGGGACCGTCGGTCGGCGGAACTGGTGGACGCCCTGGACGGCGAGCCCGTGCCAGGCCGCGGCCCGCAGGACCGCCTGTTCGGTGCCGGGCGGAAGGGCCAGGACGGCGTGGAGGCCCGCCGCGATCCCGCTGACCCGGATCCGGGGCGAGTGCGCGGCCACCGCCGCCACCAGCTGGTCGCGGCGGCGCCGGTAGCGCAGCCGCATCGCCCGGACGTGCCGGTCGTACGCCCCCGAGCCCAGGAACTCCGCGAACGCCAGCTGGTCCGGCGCGCCGGGCGCCCAGTCCACGGCACCCTTCGCCGCCACCACCTCGCCGACCAGGCTCTCCGGCAGGACCATCCACGCGAGCCGCAGCCCGGGAGCGAGGGACTTGCTCGCGGTGCCAAGGTGGACGACCCGCTCGGGGTCGAGGCCCTGGAGCGCGCCCACCCGCTGCCGGTCGTAGCGGAACTCCCCGTCGTAGTCGTCCTCCAGGACGAAGCCGCCCGAGGCCCGCGCCCAGCCGACGACCGCCGTCCTGCGGTCCGGGGGCAGGGCGCCGCCCAGCGGGAACTGGTGGGCCGCCGTCATGAGGACGGCCCCGACAGGACCCTGCACGGCCAGGTCCTCGACGCGGGTGCCGCGTTCGTCGAAGGGCAGGACCGGGGTGCCGAGTCCCGCCCCCGTGAGGAGACCGGCGTGGAGGCCGAGCCCGTACGACTCGACCGCCACGTCTCGTACCCCCCGGCCCCGCAGCACCTGGCCCATCAGCATCAGTCCGTGCACGAAGCCCGCGCAGACGACGATCCGCTCGGGCCGGGCGTGCACGCCCCGCGCGCGGGCCAGGTACTCGGCGAGGGCGGTGCGCAGTTCGATCCGGCCGCGCGGATCCCCGTACCCGAAGGCCTCGTTGGGGGCGGCGGTGAGCGCCCGCCGGTACGCCGTGAGCCACGCGGAGCGCGGGAAGGACGCGAGGTCGGGGCTGCCTGCCTTCAGGTCGTGTGCGGGCGCGGAGGGCCGGGGCAGGGCGAGCACGGGCGCGGACACCCGGGACGGTCGCGCCGCCGTACGGGGTTCGGCGCGGCGGGCGACCCGGGTGCCGGAGCCCTGGCGGGCCGTCAGCCATCCCTCGGCGACGAGTTCGGCGTAGGCGTCGGCGACGGTGTTGCGGGCCACGCCGAGGTCGGCGGCGAGCGACCGGGAGGACGGCAGGCGGGTGCCCGCCGTCAGACGCCCGCTGCGTACGGCCTCCCGCAGGGCGTCCATGAGGCCTGCCCGCAGGCGCGGGCCGCGGAGTTCCAGATGAAGGTCGGCGCCGAAAGTGGCCCACTCGCCTGCCATGGAAATGGACCATACTCCTGCGCCACCCGGCTCGTACGGTGACGGCATGACCACGAGAGCCATCACCCTCGCCGAGACCGCCGCTCCCACCGCGTACGCCCACGAGCACGCGCCGCGCCTCCCGTTCGCCGAGTACGTGCCCGAGTTCTACCGGGCCATGCGGCGCCTGGAGGCGGCCGCCGCGCAGGACGTCGATCCGACGCTCTACCACCTGATCAAGATCCGGGCCTCCCAGGTCAACCGCTGCGCGTTCTGCATCGACATGCACAGCAAGGACGCGCTCGCGGAGGGCGAGACCGTCGAGCGGATCGTGCAGCTCTCCGCCTGGCGGGAGTCCCGGCACTTCTACACCGAGCGGGAGCTCGCGGCCCTCGCGCTGACCGAGTCCGTCACCGTCCTCACCGACGGGTCCGTCCCCGACGAGGTGTACGCCCACGCCGCCGCCCACTTCGACGAGGCCGAGCTCGCCCGGATCATCGGCGCGATCGTCGTCATCAACGCCTGGAACCGGATCGCCGTCACCACCCGCATGACGCCCGGCCACTACACCCCCCGCTCCGCGTGAGCGGGCCCGCGACGGCCGGGGCCCTGCGCGCCCTCCACCGGGACCGGGCGGCCGGCGATCCGCTGGTGCTGCCCGGCCCGTGGGACGCGGTGAGCGCCCGCGCCTTCGAGGCGGCCGGGTTCCCGGCACTCGCCACACCGAGCGCCGGGGTGGCCGCCTCCCTCGGGTACGAGGACGGGGCGACGCCGGCGACGGAGATGTTCGCCGCCGTGGCCCGGATCGTCCGCGCGGTGTCCGTACCGGTCACGGCGGACCTGGAGGGCGGATACGGGCTGGGCCCCGCGGAACTCGTGGAACGCGTACGGGAGTCGGGGGCCGTCGGGGTGAACCTGGAGGACACCGGCGAGGACGGCGAGCTCAAGGACGCGGGGGCGCACGCCGAGTACCTGGCGGACGTACGGGCCGCGGCGGGCCCCGGACTCTTCGTCAACGCGCGCGTGGACGTGTACATCCGCGGGGCGGCCGACCCGACGGCGGCGGCGATCGCACGGGCCCGGCTCTACGCGGAGGCGGGCGCGGACTGCGTCTACCCGATCGCGGCCCCGCCCACCGACCTCCCGGCCCTGCGCGCGGCCCTCGGCGACCTCCCCCTCAACGCCCTGGCGGGCCCGGACGCCCCGCCCTTCGCGGAACTCGGCCGCCTGGGCGCGACCCGCGTCACCTTCGGCGACGGCCTGCTCCTGCACGCCCGGGACGACCTGACGGCATCGGCGAGGAGGCTGAGGGACGCGGGGACGCTGTGAGGGGGCCCGGTGGGCGGCCTTCCCGGGCCTGGAGGGCGGGCCTTTCAACAGGCCCGGTGGGCCGCCCCAGGACCCGGTGGGCGGCTTCCCCGGAGGCCGGTGGGCCGCCCCCGGGGCCCGGGCGGGGCCACCCCGGCGTCCGGTCAGGTCAGTGCGCGCCCGGACGGAAGAAGTCCAGGGCCACGCGCAGGACTTCGCGCTGTTTCGGCCACGCGCTCTCCGGGCCGGCGGCCAGGATCGCGTAGTGGGTGCCGTCCTCGGCCGTGAAGGCCCGGTCGACGACCTTGCGGCGGCTGCCGTCGTCCCGGTCGTACGCGTACACCAGCTCCACGGAGTCGGCAGGAGCGTCCGCCTCCCCCGTGACCCGTTCGAGGCTGATCTCCTGGTAGCCGGGTTTGTTGGCCCGGCCGTCCTCCGAAGCCCCCCGCAGGGCCTCGTACGGCGTCAGACCGGTCTCGGTGACCACGAAGACCTGGAGCAGGCTGCGGCGGTCCGGCGCGTTGTAGAAGACGCCCTGGTCGGACTCGGTGCGGTCCCAGCCGTCGGGGACGGCGATCGTGAAGCCCTTGAGGTCCTCGACGGCGCGGTAGCCGGGCGGCGGCACGTCGCCCCCGTCCCCGGGAGGTGCGGACGTGTCGGAGGGTGACGGCGTGGGGGAGGTGGGGTCGGTGGTCTCCGGGGCCGCCGGGACGGAAGCGGGTGGGCCGCTCGCCGCCGGGGGCTCCGCGTCGCCCCTGCCCCAGAGCAGCCAGCCGCCGACGGAGCCCGCCACCAGGACGGCTCCCGCGACCCCGGCCGCGACCGCCACCCGCGCGCGTGGCCGATCCGTCGGCGCGGCCGGGCCGGAGACGGGATGCTGCCAGCCGCCCGACTCCGGCAGATAGACGGAGACGTGCGCGGGGACGGTCCCGGCGTCGTGCGCGGGAGCGTACTCCGGCGCGGGACCCGCAACCGGTTCCGGGGCGTACTCCGGCGGGGGCGGCGGTAGCGGCAGCGGGGCCACCGGGCCGCCCCCGTTCCCGTTCCGAGGACCGCGCGCCGCCCCGCCGCTCTCCCACCTCTGCGTCTCGTCGTTCCAGCGGGCCCCGCCCCCGCTCCCACCCCCGTGACCGCTCATCTCACCCTCCGAGCAGGGTGCCGACGGCCTGTCCCACGGTCACGCCCGAGGCGAGGATCCCGGTCACCGCGCCGGCGTCCGTGAGGGCCTGGCGCAGGCGGGTCAGGCGTCCCGGATCGGCTCGCCCCGTGCCCTCGATCTCGTCCTCTGCCTCGGAGAGTTCGGCGTCGAGCGCGGCCGTCTGCTCGGAGGGCACGATGCCCCCGAGGTCGGCGCGGAGGCGCCGGACGGCCTGGAGGAGCGCCTCCTGCCGGGGGTCGCGGGGCGGCTGCCCGCCGTGCACCGTGTGCGTGACGGTGTTGTGGTCGCCGATGGTGACGTTGCCCCCGGTGTTGGTGACGTGGACGCCGCCACGGGCGCGGTCGTCAGGGGTGCCGTTCCCGGTCTCAGGCACGGTTGCCTCCGGTCGTCGCGGTGGTGAAGGTCTTGCTGGTGACGGTGTTGTGGTTGCCGAGGGTGACGTTGCCCCTGGTGTTCTCGATGAACGTGCCGCCCTCGGCGACGTGCACGATCTTCTGTTCGAACTCGGCGGTCTCGTATCCGGCTTCGCGGAGCGCGACCGTCACGCCGTTCGCGACCCGGTCCTGCACGCTCTTCAGATAGCGGCTGACGTCCATCTCCTGGAACAGCGAGGCCTCGTCGTCGGAGCCGAGCTCACGGACCGAGACCTCGGGGCCCTCGGGCAGCGCGTTGGCGTGGCCCCCGGTGAGGAGCCGCCAGCCGTGGCCGAGGGAGCGCCCGACGGTGACCAGGGCGTGCCCTGCGGAGCGCGGGGTCTGGCCCAGGGCCCACACGGCCTTGCCGAAGTGGTGGTTGTGGCGGTAGCGGTGGGCGATCCGGTCGGCGTACCGGAAGAGCGGCTTCACCGGCCGCAGCACATGCGGTGCCACCTCCAGCATCAGCATCCCACCCTGGGTGTGGACGCGGACGAAGACGGTGGTGACGATCTCCTCGCCCCAGCCGCCGACCCGGATGCGCAGGAAGTGCCGACGGCTCTCGCCGCCCTCCTCGATGGCGCCGGAGCGGTGCGTCTCGAAACCCTCCGGGGTGTACGGGGCGGCGGCGCGGGCCGGCAGCCCGTCGACGGGCAGGAAGACGACCTCGTCGATCTCGAGCTCGCGCAGCCGGTCCCGTACGGCCGCCCGGATCTGCGGCGAGCCGTGCGGCGAGGGGACGCGCAGCGCCTCCACGAGCGGGACGACGTGCCGCATGACGGCGCTGTTGTCGAGCGGTTCGGGGGCCGAGCCCTCCAGGTCCTTGCGGGGGCGCAGCTCCACGGAGAGCGACCAGGGCTCGTACGGCTCGCCGGCGCCGCAGAACGGGTCGTCGGTCCCGTACATGACGAGCCGCGCGTGCTGTTCGACCCGGATCCGGTCGCGCAGGCGGCGGGACCGGGCGCCCTCGGCCTGCTCGGCCGGGTCGGACCGCAGGTCGGGGAAGCGCTCCCGGGACAGCTCCTGGGTGAGCGCGCGGGCGAACTGGCCGCGCTGGGTGGCCACGGCCCAGGCCACGAGGAACGGCACGGCGACGGTGATCCACACCTCCAGGGGGCCGATGCCCCACATCTCCTGGGCGGTGAGGCTCACCGCGAGGTCGAGGAACTCGCCGGCCTCGGAGAACTCGTCGATCTTTCCGAGGAACTCGCCACCGGAGTCGTCGTCGTCGCCGAGGGCGAGGAGGAAGAGGAACAGGGCGGACTGGAAGAGCATGATCCGCCCGTACCAGCGCAGTACGAAGGCGGGGACGACCCGGTGCACGGGGGCGGTCACGGACCGGCCGCGGACCCAGCGGGCGAGGCCGAGGACCAGGAAGGGCGCGATGAGGAGGGCGACCAGGCCCTTGGTGAGCGGGATCGCGATGATCCAGAGGGCCAGGATGCCGGCGGCCCAGCCGAGTTCGACGCGGCGGGCGCGCAGGGCGTGGGCGAGGACGCGGCCCGCGTCGTAACCGAGGGAGGGAGCGGCGAAGCGCTCCTCGTGGACGTACAGCTGGTCGATGACCGCGTCTCGGAACTCGTCGTCGAGGTACGCGCCGGCGCAGAGCAGCCGGGTCGCCTCGCTGGAGGCCGGTAACCGGCGCGGGTCGACGGCCGGCGGCACGTGGGGCGGGCCGCCGGGCTGCTGCGGAATGGACGACGTCGTCAATGACTCCCCCGATGGTGTGACCGTCCGCGTCCGCGGCCCGGTCGGCCGCGAATCGGTGGGTCAGCATAAGGGAGTTGGAGGTGCCCTGTCGGCAGGGAAAACGGCGCCCCCGGGCCGTACGGTCGGTCGTACGGCCCGGGGGCGCCGAGTGGGGGGAGCCGGACTCGGAGGAGCCGGCCTCGGGTGAGTCGACTCGGAGGAGCCGGACTCAGGTGAGTCGACTCGGAGGAGCCGGACTCAGGTGAGCCTGGCTCAGATGAGGCCGAGCTCGCGCACCGCGTCGCGCTCCTCGGCGAGCTCCGCCACGGAGGCGTCGATGCGGCCACGGGAGAAGTCGTTGATCTCCAGGCCCTGGACGATCTCGTACCTGCCGTCGGTGCAGGTGACGGGGAAGGAGGAGATGAGACCCTCCGGGACGCCGTACGAGCCGTCCGACGGGATGCCCATCGAGGTCCAGTCACCCGCGGCGGTGCCGTTGACCCACGTGTGGACGTGGTCGATGGCGGCGTTCGCGGCGGAGGCGGCGGAGGACGCGCCACGGGCCTCGATGATCGCGGCGCCGCGCTTGGCGACGGTCGGGATGAAGGTGTCGGCCAGCCAGGCCTCGTCGCTGACGACCTCGGCGGCGTTCTTGCCGGCGATCTCCGCGTGGAAGATGTCCGGGTACTGGGTCGCCGAGTGGTTGCCCCAGATGGTGAGGCGCTTGATGTCCTCGACGGAGGCGCCGGTCTTGGCGGCGAGCTGCGAGAGCGCGCGGTTGTGGTCGAGGCGGGTCATCGCGGTGAAGCGCTCGGCCGGCACGTCCGGGGCGGCGGCCTGGGCGATCAGGGCGTTGGTGTTGGCCGGGTTGCCGACGACGAGGACCTTGATGTCGTCCGCGGCGTGGTCGTTGATGGCCTTGCCCTGCGGCTTGAAGATGCCGCCGTTGGCGGCGAGCAGGTCACCGCGCTCCATGCCCTTGGTACGCGGGCGGGCGCCGACGAGCAGCGCGACGTTGGCGCCCTCGAAGCCCTGGCTCGGGTCGTCGAAGATGTCGATGCCCTTGAGCAGCGGGAACGCGCAGTCGTCGAGCTCCATGGCGGTGCCCTCGGCGGCCTTGACGCCCTGCGGGATCTCGAGGAGGCGCAGCTTGACCGGCACGTCCGCGCCGAGCAGGTGGCCGGAGGCGATGCGGAAGAGCAGCGCGTAGCCGATCTGGCCGGCCGCGCCGGTCACGGTGACATTCACGGGAGTGCGGGTCATGGCGATCTCCGTAAGACAGCTGGCGGTGGGGGGTCCCTGCCCCGGGTACCGGACGTCCCTTCGTGATCGACGATCGACGATCGATCACTTGATCGATCGGTGTCTCGACGTGAAGAGATTCCAGCGGTCAGGCTATCCGACCCGGGGCCCCGCGAACCCCCACTCCCTTGTGGTCCGGCTCACTGCCACCCGTCCGAGGCCGTGGGGACCGTCAGTTCGTGGTGCAGCCCTGACGCCCGTTCACGAGCGCTCCGCAGGCCCGCGCGTCGCCGTCCGGACCGACGGCGACCATCGGGGTGTACGCGTCGGTGTCCACCGCCGCCGTGTCGGCGCCGGCCGCGACGGTGGCGCGCCGACGGGTGTCCCCGGCCTCGACGGTCACGGTGTCCCCGGGGGCGGCTCCGGTGATCCGGGCCCAGGCCGCCGCGCACGTACGGCTGTAGCGGACCTCGACCTGGGCGGTGCCCACGCGCGCGCGTGCGACGGTGGTGGCGAGGTCCCCGCCGCAGCCCATGGCCTCCGGGTCCTGACCGGTGCAGTCGGGCCCCACGCACCGCACCCCCGGGGGGAGGGGGGCGGGCCGGGTGACGGGCGGGGCGGTCGTGGGGGGCGCGGTCGCCGTCCGGTCGCCCTCGCCGTCGGAGTTGCCCAGGTCGACGAGGAGCAGGGCGGCGGTGACGACGAGCAGGGCACCGAGGATCCCGGCGCCGTAGAGCAGGACGAGCCGCCGCCGGGAGCCGGGGGCGGGGTCGGCGGTACGGGGTGGGGCCGGGGGCGAGTCCGGGGCGGGGGTACGGGGACGGCGCTCGGCCCCACCCGGGGTCGAGGCCGCCGCCGTCCCGGGCGAGGGCGTGGCTGTCGCCGGGCCCGGCAGGTCGAGGCGGCGGATCTGCAGGGTGTGGTCGCCCCGGGCCCGGTCCGCGCGCTCCGCGTGGGCCGTGAGGTCCGCCGGATCGGTTCCCGTCACCTCGGCGAGCGCCACGACGGCACTGCGGGGCGCGGGGAGTCGGGCGTTCAGGTAGGAGTCCCAGGCGGCGCGTTCGTGGCCGGTGCGCTCGGCGACGGCCGTGACGCCGAGGCCGCTGCGGTCGATCAGGCGACGGAGCCGCTCCGTGAACGCGCGCACCTCCGGGTCGAGTTCGTCCGGCAGCGCCTTCCAGCCAGGCATGTGCGGCCCCCCTTGTCCCGTGCTCCTCGGCTCCCGACTTCCGAAGGATGGCAGGTCCGGGGGCGGTGCGCGCCCCGGATGCGGAGCCGAGGTAGCGGAATGGTCACTTCCGTGCCACAGCGGGCCGACGGACCTTGAACCACCTTGGCACGTACATGACCCTTGATCACAGCGGCGCCCGCCCTCCCACGGGGGAGAGGGCGGGCGCCGCGCCTCGGTCCGGCCGGTCTAGGTGACCGTGAGATGGAGGATGTCCTCCAGGAACGGGATCTGCAGCCATGGCTTCGGCTGCACCATGAGCGCGAGCAGCACGATCAGGCCGCCCATCACCCCGTACGTGATCATGTCCGTGAAGCGGGACCGTACGGCCAGCATGCCCACGGACGGCAGCACCCGGCGCATCACGGCCCCCACGAGGAGCGCGGCCCCGATCAGGATCGCCCCGATCCTGAAGGCGTGCGGGAACGCGTCCGTGCCCACCACGAGCAGCCCGAGTCCGGCGAGGCCGAGCACGGTGAGCAGCGGCCACTGACGCGCGGGCGCAGGGGCGTCGCCGGGGGCAGCCCGGCCGCCGCCCTCGGGCCGCGCGGTCCCGGTCGTGACGGTGGGAGGCCGCCGACGCGGCCCCCCGGCGGCAGCGGAGGAGGAAGCGGCGGCACCGGTCCCGCCACGGGCTCCGGCACCGGCTCCGGTCCCGGCCTCGCCTGCCTCCGTTGAGTCCGTCGCCCCCGTTGAGTCCGTCGCCCCCGTGGGGTGCGCCGTCCCCGTGGAGTGCGCCGTCCCTGTCGGGTCCGCCGTCCCCGTGGAGTCCGTCGCCCCCGTGGAGCCCGCCGTCCCCGCCCCGTCCGGGTTCCCGGGTGCCCCCGGGGTCCCTGAGGTCACGTCAGAGCGCCGCGGCCGCGCGCTCGGCGGCCTCGACGACGTTGACGAGGAGCTGCGCGCGGGTCATGGGGCCCACGCCACCGGGGTTCGGGGAGATCCAGGCGGCCACCTCGGCGACGTCCGGGTGCACGTCACCGAGGATCTGGCCCTCGGCGTTGCGCGAGACGCCGACGTCGAGGACGGCCGCGCCGGGCTTCACGTCCTCGGGCTTGATCAGGTGCGGCACACCGGCCGCGGCGACGATGATGTCGGCGTTCCGCAGGTGCGCGGAGAGGTCCCGGGTGCCGGTGTGGCACTGGGTGACGGTCGCGTTCTCGGAGCGGCGGGTCAGCAGCAGGGGCATCGGGCGCCCGATGGTGACACCGCGTCCGACGACCACGACCTCGGCGCCGTTGATCTCCACGCCGTGCGCGCGCAGCAGCGTGATGACGCCGTTCGGCGTGCAGGGCAGCGGGGCGGGCTCGTTGAGGACGAGCCGGCCGAGGTTGGTGGGGTGCAGTCCGTCCGCGTCCTTGGACGGGTCCATCAGCTCCAGGATGCGGTTCTCGTCGATGCCCTTGGGGAGCGGGAGCTGGACGATGTAACCCGTGCAGGCCGGGTCCTCGTTGAGTTCGCGTACGACCGCCTCGATCTCGTCCTGGGTGGCGGTGGCGGGAAGCGTGCGCTGGATCGAGGCGAGACCGACCTGCGCGCAGTCCCGGTGCTTCCCGGCCACGTACTTCTGGCTGGCCGGGTCGTCGCCGACCAGGACGGTGCCGAGTCCCGGTGTGACGCCCTTCTCCTTGAGGGCCGCCACACGGACGGTCAGATCGGACTTGATCGCGGCTGCGGTGGCCTTGCCATCGAGAATCTGGGCGCTCATGGGGACATCCTCCCGGATGACCCCCGCCTTGTTCCAATTCGCTCGCGACGAGAGGGCGGCGGGGCGGAAGGGCAGGTTGCACTTGCACAACTCCCGTCGGTATCGACTGGACAAGAAGTCGACGTTGCGACCACGATGATCCGCGAAGTACCGCGGAAAGTGCCGGGGGGAATCCGCTCACATACCGTGAAGACTCCTCCGCGCGGGCCGCGTCGTCCCCGCACAGAGAAATTTCACGGAGGAAACCCGCGATGAGCTTCGGTGACCCGAACAACCCCTACGGCCAGCCGCAGGGACAGGGCCAGGGCCAGGGCCAGCAGCCCGGTTACGGCTACCCGCAGCAGGCCCCCCAGGGCGTGCCGCCGCAGCAGGGCGGGTACGGCTACCCGGCCGCTCCGCCGGTCTCCCCGTACGGCGGCGGTGGCTACCCGGGCGCGGTCACCGAGATGTCGGGCGGTGTGAAGGCCGCGCGCGTGATGATGTGGATCCTCGGCGCGTTCAACGTCCTCGGTGCCCTCGTCGTGATCGGCATGTCCTTCGCGATCGACAGCGAGCTGGAGAAGTCGGGCGCCTCGTCCGCCGACGCCCAGGCCTTCGCCGACTTCGGCCAGGGCGTCCTGATCGCCATCGGCGTCGTCTCGCTGATCATCGGCGTCGTCGGCATGCTGCTGGCCGCCAAGTTCCGCTCCGGCGGCAACGGCGTCCGGATCGGCACCATCGTCTACGCCTCGGTCACCGTGCTGTTCAGCATCTTCTCGCTGCCCCTCGGCATCGTGAGCCTCGTCCTCGGCATCCTGATCATCGTCTTCCTGGCGAAGTCGGACGGCGCGGCCTGGTTCAACCGCAACAAGCAGCAGTACTGAGCCCGAACGACCGGGGGGCGGGGTTGGGACGGTAACCCGCCCCCCGGGGGTGCCCCCGGACACCCCCCGCGGGGGCCCCCAGCCCGGCGGAC
>NZ_JBHXSA010000022.1:69380-122285 GCF_042716475.1 Streptomyces sp. NPDC058671
GCGCGCCTTGCACAACCCCAAAAACTACCCTTAATCCCCCCCAACCCCCGGGGGGGCTGGTTCCGTACGGAACCAGGCCCCCGGTCGTTCCCGCGTCACACCCGCCTGAGGACCGCGAAGCCGTCCGAGCGGTACGTGATCTCGTACGTCGCCTCCGGATGCAGTTGCGACGCCAGCCGCACCGGGTCCGACCCCTGCTGCGACCAGCCGCGCAGGTCGTACGCCAGGTAGTCCGGGGTGACGCCCTTCGACGTGCCCACCCAGTAGACCCGGTGGTCCGCCGTGAGGTGCGCGAGGAGCGAGACGTCCGCCTCCACGCTCGCGCCCTCCGGCACCGCGGCCACCGCCGCCCGCGCCTGCTCGGTCCGGGTGTCCGTCCGGTACGTCTCCGACGTCAGGAGCTCCCGCAGCGGCAGGTTCGCGGCGAGGACGAGCGCCACCGCCGTCGCGACCGGGACGACGACCTTCCCGTACGAGACGAGCCACGCGCGCGGGGAGGTGCGCACCGAGCGGACGCCGTCCACCAGGGCCAGGAAGACGACCGGCATGAGGATCGCGCTGTAGTGCCAGTGCATGCCCCAGTGGTTGGCGTCCTGGGAGAGGAAGCGCCAGCCGAGCGTGGGCAGGACGAGCAGGACCAGCGGGGAGCGCAGGGCGAGGAAGCCGGTGACGGCGAGCAGGAAGAGCACCATCTCCCAGCGCTCGCCGGAGGTGAGGGCGTCGCCGACGACCTGCCCGAAGGAGGTCTCGGTGCCCTCCCCGGTCTTCTCGATCTTGGACCAGTAGTCGTACTCGCCGACCCGGCTCGCCGCCGGGATGAGCACCAGGACGGTCAGGGCGAAGGCCGCCGCGCCGAAGCCGGCCAGGGCCGCGCCGAGCCGCTTCTGCCCCTTCACGAAGAGGACCACGCCGACCATGGAGACGGTCAGGCCCATGTCCTCCTTGACCAGGACCAGCGGTGCGGACCAGGCGACGGCCGCGGTCCAGCGCCCGAGGATCAGGGCCCGGCAGGTCAGGGCGAGCATCGGGACGGCGAAGGCGATCTCGTGGAAGTCGGACTTGACCGCCTCCTGGAGCCCCCAGGAGAGCCCGTACGCGACGGCGAGCCCGATGCCCGCGGCCCGGCTGCCGAGGACCTGCTGGGTGGTGCGGCCCACGACGACGGCGCCGGAGGCGAACAGCGCGGCCTGGCCGAAGAGCAGGGCGACCGGCGAGGGCCAGATCCAGTAGAGCGGTGCGAGCAGCGCGGTGACGGGGCTGAAGTGGTCGCCGAGTATGTGGAAGCCGGGGCCCTTGATGTCGACGACGGGGGCGCGGAACTCGGCGTACGCCCGGACGGACTGCCCGAAGATCCCGAGGTCCCACGACGGGGTGCGGAAATGCGTGTACTGCACCCAGGAGTAGAGGAAGTACAGACCGCACAGGACGACCGCGAGGATCAGGTACGGGCGGAGCGGGGCCGGGGAGAGGCCGTCGGGCGTTTCGGTCGCGGTGGCGTCCGGAGTGCCGGTGGCGCCGGGGGTGCCGGTGGCGGCCTCCTCGGCGGACCTGTTCTGTACGTCCAACACCACGCCCCCACTACCAGTGGCCGACAAAAGAGCAACCCATTAGACCAGAGTCCACCCGATCGGCGGATCCGGCGCCGCGGGCCGCGAAAGGGGGCGGCCCGCCGGTACCTCCCGGGTACCGGCGGGCCGTCCGCTGCCCGTACGGCTCAGTGGAAGAAGTGGCGCGTACCGGTGAGGTACATCGTCACGCCGGCCTTCTTCGCGGCCTCCACGACCAGCTCGTCCCGCATCGAGCCGCCGGGCTGCACGACCGCCTTCACGCCGGCCGCGGTGAGGATCTCCAGGCCGTCGGGGAAGGGGAAGAAGGCGTCCGAGGCGGCGTAGGCGCCGGCCGCCCGCTCCTCGCCCGCGCGCTCGACGGCGAGCTTCGCCGAGTCCACGCGGTTGACCTGGCCCATGCCGACGCCGACCGAGGCGCCGTCCTTGGAGAGCAGGATGGCGTTGGACTTCACCGCGCGGCAGGCCTTCCAGGCGAAGGCGAGCTCGGCCAGCTCGGCGGCGGACAGGGCCTCGCCGGTCGCCAGGGTCCAGTTCGCCGGGTCGTCGCCCTCGGCCTGGAGGCGGTCGGTGACCTGGAGCAGCGCGCCGCCGTCGATCGGCTTGACCTCGACCGGGTTGGCCGGGGCGCCCTCGGCGCGCAGGACGCGGATGTTCTTCTTCCTGGCGAGGATCTCGACCGCGCCGTCCTCGTAGCCGGGGGCGACGATGACCTCGGTGAAGATCTCCGCGACCTGCTCGGCCAGCTCGACCGACACCGGGCGGTTGACGGCGATGACGCCACCGAACGCGGACAGCGGGTCGCAGGCGTGCGCCTTGCGGTGGGCCTCGGCGACGTCGGCGCCGATCGCGATGCCGCACGGGTTGGCGTGCTTGATGATCGCGACGCAGGGCTCGGTGTGGTCGTACGCGGCCCGGCGCGCGGCGTCGGTGTCCGTGTAGTTGTTGTACGACATCTCCTTGCCGTGCAGCTGCTCGGCCTCCGCGAGGCCGCCCGTGCCGTCGACGTAGAGCGCGGCGCCCTGGTGCGGGTTCTCGCCGTAGCGCAGGACGTTGTTCCGCTCGTACGTGGCGCCAAGGAAGTCGGGGAAACCGGACTCGTCGGCGGCGGCGTAGTCGGCGGCGAACCAGGAGGCGACGGCCACGTCGTACGCGGCGGTGTGCTGGAAGGCCTCGGCGGCGAGCCGCTTGCGGGCGGTCAGGTCGAAGCCGCCGGCCTTGACGGCGGCGAGCACGTCGGCGTACCGCCCGGGGCTGGTCACGATGGCGACCGACGGGTGGTTCTTGGCCGCGGCGCGGACCATGGACGGCCCGCCGATGTCGATCTGCTCGACGCACTCGTCCGGGGTGGCGCCGGAGGCGACCGTCTCCCGGAAGGGGTACAGGTTCACGACGACCAGGTCGAAGGGCTCCACGCCCAGCTCGGCGAGCTGCTCGCGGTGCGACTCCAGGCGCAGGTCGGCGAGGATGCCGGCGTGCACGCGCGGGTGGAGGGTCTTGACGCGGCCGTCCAGGCACTCGGGGAAGCCGGTCAGCTCCTCGACCTTGGTGACCGGCACCCCGGCCGCGGCGATCTTCCCGGCCGTGGAGCCGGTGGAGACGAGCTCGACACCGGCCTCGTGCAGACCGCGGGCCAGCTCTTCGAGCCCCGTCTTGTCGTAGACGCTGACCAGCGCGCGGCGGATGGGCTTAACGGTGTCCGTGTTCACCGACATGAACCTTTCGTCCCTCAATGCGGTAGCCGTGCCGGGCGAGACGCCCCACGACGTCGACGAGCAGCGAGCGCTCGACTTCCTTGATGCGCTCGTGCAGAGCGGCTTCATCGTCCGTCTCCCGCACCTCGACCACGCCCTGGGCGATGATCGGGCCGGTGTCGACACCGTCGTCGACGAAGTGGACGGTGCACCCGGTGACCTTCGCGCCGTAGGCGAGGGCGTCACGCACCCCGTGGGCACCGGGAAAACTGGGCAGCAGAGCCGGGTGGGTGTTGACGACCCGGCCGCCGAAGCGGGCGAGGAACTCCTTGCCGACGATCTTCATGAACCCGGCGGAGACGACGAGATCCGGCTCGTACGCGGCGGTCGCCTCGGCCAGCGCCCGGTCCCACTCCCCGCGGGTGGCGTGGTCCTTGACCCGGCAGACGAAGGTGGGCAGACCGGCGCGCTCGGCGCGCTCCAGACCGGCGATGCCGTCGCGGTCGGCGCCGACGGCGACGATCTCCGCGCCGTACCCCTCCGGGTCCGCGGCGATGCCGTCGAGGAGGGCCTGCAGATTGGTACCGGAACCGGAGACCAGGACGACGAGGCGGGCGGCAGCCACTGGGTCACTCTTTCCGTGGTGTTTGTACGGTCGTACGAACGAATCGTGCCGCTCGATACGGGGAACCCTACGAATGGCTCGACCGTCAGCAACGATACCGGCACACCGGGCGGCCCCCACGGGACGGGGGCGGAGCAGGGCGGTAGCGTCAGGGTCCGACGCCTGACGATCGGCACGATCGGCAGACAGCGGCGGACGAGACAGCAGCGGAGACCACGGGTGCGGCCGTGGTCCTGACGACAGAGGGAAGACGTTCAGCAGATGCCGGAACGCCAGTCCACGGACGACAACAACCCGTTCGCACCGCCGCCCGAGGGCCGGCCGGATCAGCCGTGGCAGCCGCGGCGACCGGAGGGCTCGGGCGACGAAGCGTCCGGGGCCCCGGACTCGCCGGGGCCGTCCGACGGCCGCTGGAGCCCGCGCCAGCCGGGCCGCTCCGACGACGGCTTCGGCCGGGGGCCGGAGCGCCAGGGAGGCGACCAGGGCGGCCCGGAGGGCGGACCCGGCCAGGGGGGCGGCGGCCAGGACGGCCGCCAGGGGCCCCGCTGGGACCCGAAGGACCCGGCGCAGCGGCGCGCGCGGTACGCGATCCTCGCGGGCATGTGGGCCTTCTTCTTCGCCATCTTCGAGATCCCGGAACTGGCGCTGCTCCTCGGCGCCCTGGGTCTCTACTGGGCGATCAGCTCCCTGCGGAACAAGCCGAAGCCGGCCACGGAGCTGTCGCCGACATCACAGCCGGCGCCCGCACCGGCGTCTCAGCCCTCGGGACGGCCGTCGGGGCAGGGGGCCGCGGCGGCCCCGCTCCGCTCGATGCGGACGGCCGCGATCAGCGGTCTGGTCGCGGCGAGCGTGGCCCTGATGATCGTCGCGGTCGGCTTCACCATGCAGCTCGTCTACAGCGACTTCTACGAGTGCCGCGACGACGCCCTCACCCACGCAGGCCAGCTGGCCTGCAACGACCTCCTCCCGAAGCCGCTGCGTGCGGGCTTCGGGGTGCGGGAGTAGGACAGGCCCTAGCGGTTGCCCTCCGGGGGCGGGGTGGATTCCCAGGCCGCCGGAAGGTAGTCGTACGGCTCGAACGCGGAGTCGCCGTACGGGTCGTCGTCGAGCCCCAGCTCGGAGCCGGACCCGGCGGCGGGTGCCGCCGTGGGCCGCGGGCCCGAGGTCGGAGCGGGCCAAGAGGGCCCCGGAGGGATGCCCGGTCGCGTACCTTCCGCGGTCGACGCGTCGGGAGCGGCCGGGGGTACGGGGCCGGGGCCCGGACCGGCGGGCTCGGCCCGTCCCGGACCGGACTTCGACCCGCCGCCCCCGGCGGGTCCGGCGGGGCGGCCGAGGCGGAGGAGGCCGGTGAGACGCCCGGAGAGGCCGCCGAGTCCCGGCCCGTGGCCGAGACCGGCCGTCGGGCCGTTCGCCGCTGCCGGGGCGGCACCCGCGCCCGCCACTCCCGAACCGGACGGGGCCGAGGGCACCGGCAGGGGCAGGGGTTCCGGATGGAGGGTGCGGCGGGCCCAGGCCCGCACACCGCCCGACGGCTCCGGCACCGGCACCGGCAGGGGCTTCGAGCGGAGGGTCAGGCGGCCCCAGGCCCGTACACCCCCCGACGGCTCCGACAAGGGCTTCGGCCGGAGGGCGCGGCGGCCCCAGGCCCGTACGCCCAAGGCCACCGGCACACCCACGCAGGCGCCCCACAGGACCGTCGCCGCCCCGGCCTGCCACCACACCGGACCGAACGCCGTGAGCCGTCCGCCGCCGAGCGGGCCGCCCGCGGCCGCCGCCAGGACCGCGACCGCCGTCCCGCACGCCCAGGCCGCGCCCAGCGCCGTGAGCGCCGTGTCCCGGGCCGCCCAGATCCTGGCCGAGCGGCCCACCCGATGGCCCTGGACCAGGGCCGCGGCCAGCGGGGCCGCGGCCACCGACCAGTGGATCCAGCTGCCCCGCCCCTCGGCGGGCAGCGCGGCCAGGAGCGGGAAGGGCGGCACGGCCGGATCCCCGGCGAGACCCAGCGGGGTCGCGAGCGCGCCCGTACCGAGGGTGAAGCCCGGCCCGAGGCCGTACGCGGCCCCCCACACGGCCATGTTCGGCAGCAGCGCGAGGACGAGCAGCAGGACCGCCAGCCGACCGGACCACTCCCCCGCGATGCCCGCGTACGCGGCCTGCGCCTCATCCGCGTGCCAGGCCAGCGACACCGCCGCCGCCACCGCGCCGCCGCCGAGCAGCGTCACGAGCCCCAGCCACGCCGCTCGCAGCGAGGCGGACGCCTGGCGCCGGCCGGGCCACGGGCGGCCCAGTGCCGTCCAGACCCCGGCGCCCGCCGCGCCCACGACGACTGCGGGCAGCCAGAACCCGGCGGTGATCAGGTCGGCGGGCAGCGGGCCGCTCCCGCCGTAGACCACGACCGCCCCCGCGACCAGCAGATACCCCCCGGCCACGGCGCCGACGGCGGCGCTCGCGGAGAGCCGCGACCGGTCGGTCGCGTCATCCGCGTCGAGGAGGTGGCGGGCTTCGAGGGTGTCGCGGGCGGCCCGGTGGAGGAGCCAGACGGGCAGGGCGGTCAGGAGCAGCGGGACGACGCCGAGGGGCGCGGGCAGGCCGGACAGGGTGTCCGTACGGACCAGGTCCACGCCGTGGGCGAGCAGCCAGAGCCCCGCCGCCAGGTGGAGGGTGTCCCCGGGGCCGCTGTCGGGGTACGGGGAGCTGATCCAGCCCGCGACCACCAGGACCGCGAGCGCGCCGAGGCCGAGTCCGGCGGCGACCCCGCCCCGGACGCAGGCGGCGGCCAGCGCGGCGGAACGGCCGCCCTGGATCAGGGGATGCTCGGTCACATGGGTCACGGGGCCATGCTCCCAACGACACGCGCTTTTGCCGCGTAACAGGCAAACCTCCGTTGTGTCGCTCAAGATACGTTTATGTACTTTTCCGCCCACAGCAGCTCTGCGGGAGGTCGACGCCGATGAGCCCGAGCAGCGCGCATTCCGCATCCTCCGTCACCCTGCCGACCCCGAAGGAGCGGCGCAGGTTGCGTGAGGCCCTCGCCCTGAGCGAGGAGCAGGTCGCCGAGGCCATGGGCGTCACCAGGGCCACGGTCAGAGCGTGGGAGACCGGGCGCTCGTCGCCCCGGGGCCGCAAGCGCGAGGCGTACGCGAAGCTGCTCGGCTCACCCGAGCCGACCGACGCGCCCTCGCCGCCCCGGACAACGCCGGCCCGAGCACAGGCACAGGCACACGCCGAGGCACGGGCACCCGCAGAGGCGCAGGCACAGGCGGAGCCTGAGACGCAGGCCCGGCCGGAGACCCAGGCCCAGCGGGAGGCCCGGTCGCGGGCGTCGTCTCCCCCGGCCACGGCTCCGGCTCCGGCTCCGGCTCCGGCTCCGGCCACGATCCCGGCTTCGGCCCCGACCCCCGCTTCGGCTCGGACGCCGGCGGCCACGCCCGCCCGGCCCCGGACCGCCGCCAAGCGGGCCGCCAAGCCGCCGAAGGGCCCGCGCAAGGGCACCACGAGGCCGCAGGAGCGTCTGAAACCGGTGGTGGCGGAGGCCCCGGCCCCGGAGCCCGAGCCGTCGGTCGCCGTGTCGAGCCTCACCCCGGAGGAGGCCTTCGACGAGCTGTACGCGCACACCGCACCCGGCCTCGTCCACCAGACGTACCTGCTGACGGGCCGCCGCCGGCTCTCCCGCGAGGCCGTCGAGTACGCCTTCCACCACGCCTGGCAGCGCTGGCCCGAGGTCGCCGTCGACGCGGACCCGGTCGGCTGGGTGCGGGCGACCGCGTACGAGTACGCCCTCTCCCCCTGGCACCGGCTGCGCCGGACGCACAAGCACCCGGACGCCCCGCCGACCGACGCGAACCGCAGGGCACTGCTGACCGCGCTCCTCGAACTGCCGCCGCCGTACCGCCGTACCGTCCTGCTCTACGAGGGGCTCGGCCTCGACCTGCCGGAGACGGCGGCCGAGACGGAGGCGAGCACCCCCGCCGCCGCCAACCGGCTGCTGCACGCCCGTACGGTCCTCGGACGGCGGATCCCCGAGCTCGCCGAACCCGAGGCCCTGCACCGGCGGCTCCGCGCGCTGGTCACCGAGGCGCCGACGGCCACCCTTCCGGCCGCCCGCTCGGTCCGGACGGGCAGCGAACGCCGGACCCGCACCTGGACCCGCGCGGTGCTCGGCGTGACCGCGGTCCTCATCGGGGTCACCGGCTTCACGGCGGTCACGGCGCCGACCCGGTACATCCCGGTGAACGCCCCCGGCGAGACCGTCAACGGCGTCCCCGTACGAGGCGGCCCGCAGCAGCTCCGCCCGGAGGACCTGGAACTGCGCGACCGGCTGCGGGGCGAGCCGAACCCGGGACCCGAGCGGCTCGTCCCTTCGGCCGAGTAGGCGCCGCCGTACGCGAGAGGGCCCCGCCCTCCGTCCGGGTGACCGGGCGGGGGCGGGGCCCCTCTCGTACAGCTGTCGCCTGTCGCGGGAGTCAGCCCGCGAGGATGGCGCGCGCCAGCTTGGCCGTCTCGGTCGGCGTCTTGCCGACCTTGACGCCCGCGGCCTCGAGGGCCTCCTTCTTCGCCTGGGCGGTGCCGGAGGAGCCGGAGACGATGGCGCCGGCGTGGCCCATGGTCTTGCCCTCGGGCGCGGTGAAGCCCGCGACGTAGCCGACGACCGGCTTGGTGACGTTGGCCTTGATGAAGTCGGCCGCACGCTCCTCGGCGTCGCCGCCGATCTCACCGATCATGACGATCAGGTCGGTGTCGGGGTCCGCCTCGAACGCCGCGAGGGCGTCGATGTGCGTGGTGCCGATGACCGGGTCGCCACCGATGCCGACGGCGGACGAGAAGCCGATGTCACGGAGCTCGTACATCATCTGGTACGTCAGCGTGCCGGACTTCGAGACCAGGCCGATGCGGCCCGGCTTCGTGATGTCGCCCGGGATGATGCCGGCGTTGGACTGGCCCGGGGTGATGAGACCGGGGCAGTTCGGGCCGATGATGCGGGTCTTGTTGCCCTTCGACTGCGCGTACGCCCAGAAGGCGGCGGAGTCGTGGACGGCGATGCCCTCGGTGATGACGACGGCCAGCGGGATCTCGGCGTCGATCGCCTCGACCACGGCGGCCTTCGCGAAGGCCGGCGGGACGAAGAGGACCGAGACGTTGGCGCCGGTCTCCTTCATCGCCTCGGCGACGGAGCCGAAGACCGGGACCTCGGTGCCGTCGAAGTCGACGGACGTGCCGGCCTTGCGCGGGTTCACGCCGCCGACGATGTTGGTGCCGTCACCCAGCATGAGCTTGGTGTGCTTCATGCCCGTGGCACCGGTCATGCCCTGGACGATGACCTTGCTGTCCTTGGTCAGGAAGATAGCCATGGTGTTCTGACCTCGTCCCTTACTTCGCAGCCGCGAGCTCGGCGGCCTTGTCGGCCGCGCCGTCCATGGTGTCCACGCGCTGCACCAGCGGGTGGTTCGCGTCCGACAGGATCTTGCGACCCAGCTCCGCGTTGTTGCCGTCGAGGCGCACGACCAGCGGCTTGGTGACCTCTTCGCCCTTGGAGGCGAGGAGTTCCAGGGCCTGGACGATGCCGTTGGCGACCTCGTCACAGGCGGTGATGCCACCGAAGACGTTGACGAACACGGACTTGACGTCCGGGTCGCCGAGGATGATCTCCAGGCCGTTCGCCATGACCTCGGCGGAGGCGCCGCCGCCGATGTCGAGGAAGTTGGCCGGCTTCACGCCGCCGTGGTTCTCACCGGCGTACGCGACGACGTCCAGGGTCGACATGACCAGACCGGCACCGTTACCGATGATGCCGACCTCGCCCTCGAGCTTGACGTAGTTGAGGTTCTTGGCCTTGGCGGCAGCCTCGAGCGGGTTGGCTGCGGCCTTGTCCTCGAGCGCCTCGTGCCCGGGCTGACGGAAGTCGGCGTTCTCGTCGAGAGACACCTTGCCGTCCAGGGCCAGGATGCGGCCGTCCTTGGTCTTCACCAGCGGGTTGACCTCGACGAGGAGCGCGTCCTCGGCGACGAAGGTGTCCCACAGGGTCACCAGGGCCTCGGCGACACCCTCGGCCACGTCGGCCGGGAACTTCGCCAGGGCCACGATCTCGCGGGCCTTCTCGATGTTCACGCCTTCGACGGCGTTGACCGGGACCTTCGCGAGGGCCTCGGGGGTCTTCTCCGCGACCTCCTCGATGTCCATGCCGCCCTGCACCGACGCCATGGCGAGGAAGGTGCGGTTGGTGCGGTCGAGGAGGTACGAGACGTAGTACTCCGCCTCGATCTCCGGGGACAGCTCGGCGATCATCACCTTGTGGACCGTGTGGCCCTTGATGTCCATGCCGAGGATGTCGGTCGCCCGGGCGACCGCCTCGTCCGGGGTCGCGGCCAGCTTGACGCCGCCGGCCTTGCCTCGGCCACCGACCTTCACCTGCGCCTTGACGACCGACTTGCCGCCAAGACGCTCGGTGGCCTCGCGCGCCGCCTCAGGCGTGTCGATGACTTCACCGGCCAGCACCGGTACACCGTGCTTGGCGAAGAGGTCCCTCGCCTGGTACTCGAACAGGTCCACGCGCGTCCGTCCCTTTTTCTGATGATCGCGGTTCGTTTTCTGCGTGGGCGTGCCGCGGAGGGCAACGTGACTGCATCTGTCACAAGGGAGGCGTACACGGTGTCCGTGGACGCGGCATGTCCGTCTCGCAGGTTATCGCCGTGGGACGTGGGTCCCTAAATCGCAGGTCACTACAGAGCGGTGATACGGGTCACAGATCGTAGGGGCCAGGAGGCCCTCGGTAGGGGTCGAGGGGTGGGGACGTGCGGGGCTCGCCGTAGGCGGCGCTTGACCTTTCGGCACCTCACCACGCGCGGCGCGAACGGGTGAGGGGCCTTCGTACGCCGGTGTGATGTGAGCCTCAGTCGGGGCGGGGCACCCGTGCGGGTGGTCCTCGGGCGACGGATTCCGCACCGCGGGAGTCGTCAGCCGGGCCCGGGCCCCGCGTCAGTCGGCGGGTATCGGCAGGGGGCGCTTCTCCAGGGCCGCCGCCATGACCTCGGGGAAGAGGTCGGGCGTGCAGGCGAAGGCCGGGACGCCGAGTGCGCCGAGCGCCGCCGCGTGGTCGCGGTCGTAGGCCGGGGCGCCCTCGTCGGAGAGGGCGAGCAGCGCGACGAACTGGACGCCCGAGGCCTTCATCGCCGCGACCCGCCTCAGCATCTCGTCGCGGATGCCCCCCTCGTACAGGTCGCTGATGAGGACGACGACGGTGTCGGCCGGACGGGTGATCTTCGACTGGCAGTGGGCGAGGGCACGGTTGATGTCGGTGCCGCCGCCGAGCTGGGTGCCGAAGAGGACGTCGACGGGGTCGTCGAGCCGGTCGGTCAGGTCCACGACGGCGGTGTCGAAGACGACGAGCCGGGTGGCGATCGACCGCATGGAGGCGAGCACCGCCCCGAAGACGGACGCGTGGACGACGGAGGCGGCCATGGAGCCGGACTGGTCGACGCAGAGCACGACCTCCTTCCGTATCCCCCGGGAGGCGCGGCCGTGGCCGATGAGCCGCTCGGGGACGACCGTGCCGTGCTCGGGCAGGTAGTGCGTGAGGTTGGCGCGGATCGTGCGGTCCCAGTCGATGTCCCGGTGGCGGGGCCGGCTGATCCGGGCGGAGCGGTCGAGGGCGCCGGTGAGGGTCGCGCGGGTGCGGGTGGCGAGGCGCTTCTCCAGGTCGTCCACGACCTTGCGCACGACGGCCCGCGCGGTCTCCCTGGTCGTCTCGGGCATGGCCTTGTGGAGGGAGAGCAGGGTGCCGACCAGGTGCACGTCCGCCTCGACGGCGTCCAGCATCTCCGGCTCCAGGAGGAGGGTCGCCAGGCCGAGGCGGTCGATCGCGTCACGCTGCATGACCTGGACGACGGAGCTGGGGAAGTACGTCCGGATGTCGCCGAGCCAGCGGACGACGGACGGCGCCGACGCGCCGAGTCCGGCCGAGCGGTCCCGGCCGGTACGGTCCCGCCCCGTGCGGTCCTGCCCGACGGCGTCGGTCCGGCTGGTGCGGCCGTAGAGCGCGGTGAGGGCTCCGTCCATGGCGGCGTCGGTGCCGGTGAGCGCACGGCCGGTGCCGTCGGCTTCGCCGCCGCCCAGGACGAGCCGCCAGCGGCGCACCCGCTCGTCGTCCGCCGGGGTCCGCCGGTTCACGTCGGTGCTCATGCCATGACCTCCGGGCCGAGGACGAGGTGGAGGAGGGGAAGGACGGCGTCCGCCCGGTCGGGGTCGGAGGTGGGGGCGAAGCCGGGGACGCCGGGTGCGGTGTGTCCGGCGCCGCCGGTGCCGGGGCCCCGGGCGACCAGCTCCCCGAGGGTGCGGCGCACTCCCGGCTCGTACACGGAGAAGGTGCGGCGCAGCAGCGGCAGGACGTCGGTGAACGCCTCGGCCGGTACGCCGGTGAGCCAGGTGTCGACCAGGCCGAGGAGCCGCTCGTCGTGGACGAGGAGCAGTCCGCCGCCGGAGGCGCCGCCGACGAAGCCGTCGATCCAGGCGGCGGCGTCGGGCGGCGGGGTGCCGGGGGAGAGGGCGCGGCTCATGAGCAGGGCGGCTTCGGCGTCGGGGATGCGGCCCTCGTCCAGGAGGAGCCGGGCGGCGCGGCCCCTGAGGATGCCGGGGATCCGGTCGCGGTCGGCGAGCCGGCGCAGGACGCCGGCCCAGCGGTCGGCCGTCGAAGCCGCGCCCGGCAGCAGGCCGATGGCTCGGTGGACCGCGTCGATCCGCTCGCGCATGGCGGCGGCCGCGTCGGTGTCGAGCCCGGCGCAGGCGGGCGGCAGGCCGACGCAGATCCGTTCGGCGAGTCCGGTGGCGACCTCCGCGAGGGCCGCCGTGTCGGTGCCCCGGACGTCGCCGTAGCGCAGGGAGCGGGCGAGGGCCGGGAGGGCCTGGGCGAGGTGGGTGACGTCGGTGTCGAGCGCGGCCCGGTCGGCGAGCGCCCGCATCACGACGGGCAGGGCGTCGGTGAGCCCGGCGAGGAGGCACTGCTCGGCGAGACCGGTGATGTCGGAGAGGGCGGTCGTCGCCAGGGCCCGTGAACGGGCTTTGGCGGTGGCGGCGGCCTCGACGGTGGTGCCCCAGACGCCGGCCTCCGCGACCTGGACGTGGAGCTCGGGCTGCCAGCGCAGCCGCCAGGTCTCCCGGAAGGTGCCGGTGCCGGCGCGTCCCTCGGCCGGTTCGCCCCAGTGGACGCCGAGGAGCCGCAGCCGGTGCAGCAGCCGGCTGCGGTTGCCGTCCGTCTCCTTGCGGAGGTCGAGTTCGAGCGCGCGCTCGGCGGCCTCGGGCTTGAGGCGCAGGGTGCGCTGGCGGCGGGTCAGGTCGCGTTGCAGCGGGACGGCGGGTGCGCCGGCGGGGACCTCACCGAGGACGTCGCCGATGACGAGGCGGTCCCTGACGAGGGCGAGCGGCACGTCGGAGCCCTCGCAGAGGACGGCGCGGACGGCGTCGGTCGTCTCGTCGAGGCCGGGCCGGGGCCGGCCGCGCAGGGCGGCGAGGGTGTCGGCGAGCCGGACGGCCTCGACGACGTGGGCGGAGGAGACGGGGTGATCCTCGGCCCTGAGGAGTCCGGCGACCTTGGTCATCCAGCGCTCGACGGGCCGGTCGGGGGCGGCGAAGAGGTGTTCGTACCAGCCGGGCGAGTCGATCCCCGCTCCGTATCCCGAGCGGCGGGCGAGCCTGCGGTGGGTCCAGGGGACCCAGGTCATCTCGGTCCTCACCTTGGGCAGGCCCTTGAGCAGGGCCCGGTCGGCGGCGACGGTCGTCCTCCGGGAGAGGGCGGGGACGTGCCAGGCGCCGCAGACGACGGCGACGGCGTCCCCGAACTCCTTGCGGGCGGCGCGGAGCTGGATCCGCATGTACGCCTCGCGGACGAGGTCGCGGGGGTGACCGCCGTGTCCGTACGCGTCGCGGAGGGCGCCCATGGCCTCGGCGAGGGCCTCGAACGGGGCCGTGGGGTCGCCGTCGCCGCGCAGTTCGACGACGTCCTCCCACCAGCGCTCGGCGCCCTCCTGCCCGGCCGCCCCCGCCCCGGCGGCCGCGGCGAGTTCGGCGACCGGGTCGATCCGCGGGTCGCCGGCGACCTCGTCCTCGCTGTCGTCCCAGGTGGGGTCGGAGGCGGCGAGGGTGTGTGCGGCGGGCAGGTCGACGAACCGGACGGCGGCGCCCCGGTCGAGGGCCCAGCGGATCGCGACCCATTCGGGCGAGAACTCGGCCATCGGCCAGAACGCGGCCCGCCCCGGGTCGTCCACGGCGTGCGCGAGCAGCGCCACCGGCGGCCGCATGTCGGGGTCCCCGGCGAGGGTCACGAGGGCGTCGGCCTCGGCCGGACCTTCGACGAGCACCACGGCCGGCTGCTCGGCGTCCAGGGCGGCCCGCACACCCCGCGCCGACCCGGGCCCGTGGTGCCGTACCCCGAGGAGGAGCGGTCCGCCGCGCCGGGCCGTGGTGGCGGGGGTCATACGCTCACCTCGCGGCAGGCGCGGTAGAAGTCCTTCCAGCCGTCTCTCTCCCTGACCACCGTCTCCAGGTACTCCTGCCAGACGACGCGGTCGGCCGCGGGGTCCCGGACGACGGCGCCGAGGATGCCGGCCGCGATGTCCGAGGGGCGCAGGACGCCGTCGCCGAAGTGTGCGGCGAGGGCGAGGCCGCCCGTGACGACGGAGATGGCCTCGGCGGTCGAGAGAGTCCCCGAGGGGGACTTGACCCTGGTCCGGCCGTCGGTGGTGACCCCGTCGCGCAGCTCGCGGAAGACGGTGACGACCCGGCGGATCTCGTCGACGCCGTCGGGGGCGGCCGGCAGTTCCAGGGAGCGCCCGAGCTGCTCGACGCGGCGGGCGACGATGTCGACCTCCGCCTCGGGGGTCGCGGGCAGCGGCAGGACGACCGTGTTGAAGCGGCGGCGGAGCGCGCTGGAGAGTTCGTTGACACCGCGGTCGCGGTCGTTGGCCGTGGCGATCAGGTTGAAGCCGGGGACGGCCTGCACCTCCTGGCCCAGTTCGGGCACGGGGAGGGTCTTCTCGGACAGGATCGTGATGAGCGTGTCCTGGACGTCGGCGGGCATCCGGGTGAGCTCTTCGATGCGGGCGGTCATGCCCTGCGACATCGCCCGCATCACGGGGCTCGGCACGAGGGCGTCCCGGCTGGGGCCGTGGGCGAGGAGCCGGGCGTAGTTCCAGCCGTAGCGGACGGCTTCCTCCGGGGTGCCGGCGGTGCCCTGGACGAGGAGGGTGGAGTCTCCGCTGACGGCGGCGGCGAGGTGCTCGGAGACCCAGGTCTTGGCGGTGCCGGGCACGCCGAGGAGGAGCAGCGCCCGGTCGGTGGCGAGGGTGGTGACGGCGACTTCCACGATGCGGCGCGGCCCGACGTACTTGGGTGTGATCACCGTGCCGTCGCGGAGGGTGCCGCCGAGGAGGTAGGTGGCGACCGCCCACGGCGAGAGACGCCAGCGGGCGGGGCGGGGGCGGTCGTCGGCCGCGCCGAGAGCGGCGAGTTCGTCGGCGAAGGCGTGCTCGGCGTGGGCCCGCAGGACCTCGGTCACGGCGGGCGGCTGCCCCGGTCCGGTGTCCGTCTCGACACCGGAACCGGGCTGCGCGATGGTTTCGGGCACGGGCATGGATCCCCCTCCAGATCGTTCGACCTGCTGTGTGATCCACCGTGCACCATGCCACTGACAATCGGATGTCCGCGCTGGTCAGAGGCGATCGGCGGGGTGGGGAGGGGTCATCTCACCGCGCAGGGGCCGGGGGTGACTAGAAGTCAGCCCGCGACCGGGGGTCAGCCCGCGACCGGGGAGACGGCGACGCAGCCGCCCGCCATCGCCTGCTCGGCCTTGGCCTCCTTGATGACCTTGCCCTGGTAGATGACCTTGCAGGTGAGGTCGGCGGGGGTGAGGGAGACCGGCATGACGGCCGCCGGCATGATGCCCCGGAGCTTCACCGTCTTCTTCCACGGCGTGGTCGGCTTCTTCTCCGACTCGACCTTCGGCTCCATCGCGGTGCCGTCGCCGGCGTGGTAGTCGATGGACTCGATTCCCGTGCCCGTGACCTCGTAGGTGACCTCGTAGGACTCCGTCACCGACTTGTCGACCTGGTCGGCGGCCTTCTGCGCGGCCTCCGAACAGGCGCTGAGGCCGAGTGCCAGGCCGGCGAAGGCGAGGGCCGAGACGGCGGTGCGGGCGGTGCGCTTCATGGGGGTCCCCCTGGACGCGTAAGCGGATCGATCGGTCCGGGCAGGGAACCGTAAAGGAACAGTCAAGTCAAATTGCCTGCCCGCACCACGCACCCCTAACTCCCCAGGCCAGCCGCGTTGTCAGTGGGGGCCTCTACCGTCGGGGACATGAATGCCATGGGGGTGCGCATGACGGCCGAGCAGGTGCTGGCACTGGCTCCTGACGACGCCTCGCGCAGAGCGGGAAGCAGGCTCGGCACGGCCGGGCCGTGGTCCGGCACGGGTTGTGGCGGGGGCGCGGTGTGGGGCCTGTGCAAGGGCAGCGGCAGCTCGCCGTACCGGACGGTCGTCGACACCACGGGCCCCGCGTACACGTGCAGTTGCCCGAGCCGCAAGTTCCCCTGCAAGCACGTGCTCGGCCTGTTGCTGCTCCAGGCGGCGGAGGGGGCGGCCTTCGAGGACTCCGCCGTGCCCGACTGGGCCGCGCCCTGGCTCGCCACCCGGCGCGACCGCCCCCGGGGCGCCGCCCGGCCCACCGGACGCGACACTCCCGAAGGCCCGGCGGACCCCGAGGCGGCCCGCCGCAGGGCGGAGCGCAGAGCAGCACGGATCACCTCGGGCGCACAGGAGTTGGAGCAGCGGCTCACCGACCTGCTGCGCGGCGGCCTCGCCACGACCGAGCACACCGGATACGGGTGGTGGGAGGAGACGGCCGCCCGCATGATCGACGCCCAGGCCCCGGGACTCGCCGGCCGGGTCAGGGAGTTGGGATCCCTACCGGGTTCGGGGCCCGGCTGGCCGGTGCGGCTCCTGGAGGAGTGCGCGCTGACCCACCTCCTCGACCGCGCCTGGCTGGCCGCCGACCGGCTGCCTTCCCCCTTCGCGACGACGGTACGGACGCGGGTCGGCCTCCCCGCCCCGGCCGCCGGCGCCCCGGTGCGCGACCACTGGCTCGTCCTCGCGCAGTACGACGCGGCAGACGCCCGGCTGACGACCCGGCGCATCTGGCTGCACGGCACGACGAGCGGGCGGACGGCGCTGCTGCTCTCCTTCGGCGCGGCGGGCCGGCCTCCCCGACTGGCGCTCCCGGTCGGCGCGGTGCTCGACGGCGAGGTCACCCCGCACGCGGGCTCCGGTCAGGTGCGGGCGGAGCCGGGTGAGGAGTTCGTCCCGGTCACCGGCCCCGCGTCCCCGCCGCAGGGTGGCCCGGTGGGTGAGGCCCTCGACGCGTACGGCCGTGCGCTGACCGAGGACCCCTGGCTGGACTCCTGTCCCGTGACGCTGCGCGAGGTCGTGCCCGCGCGCGCGGAGTACGGCTGGCAGCTCGCCGACGCGGACGGCCGGGAAGCGCTGCCGTTGACGCCCGTCGCCCAGTCCCGGTCCTCGCTCTGGCGCCTCGTCGCCCTGTCCGGCGGCGGCCCGGTCACCGTCTTCGGGGAGTGCGGGCACGGGGGATTCACCCCCCTCGCCGCCTGGTCCCCGGAGTCCCCGGGAGAGACGGTCCCGCTCATATGACCCCGCCCACGGCCCACAACCCGCCCGGAGGACCGGTGCAGAAGGACACGACGACCCCCGTTCTCACCATCGGCCGCGACGGCGACATCGGTGGTGGCACCGGCCGCTACGGCGACGGCGCCCTCGGCGCTGACAGTGACGACGACATCGGCGGCGGTGGTGGCAGCAGCAGCAGCAGGGACAACGGCAGCGGCGGCAGCGACGAAAGCGGGGGCAGGGGCCGCGACATCGACATCGACGGTCGCAGCGCGGACGGTGCCTGGGAGGAGCTCGTCACCTCCGCGTTGCTCGGTACGGACCGGAGGGTGCCCGCCTCACTCTCCGGGGTGACCGGCCCGGACCTGCCGGGGGCCCTGCTCGACGCCGCAGCGCTGCACACCGTACGGCGCAGGGCCGGGCTGCGCCCCGGGCCCGCCGCCCCGCCGCCGGAGCCCGCGCCCGAGGACCCGCGCGAACCGCTGCCCGCGGCGGCCCGGCGCCGGCTCGACCAGTTGCTCGCCGGCCGGACCGCGCCCTCGCCCGCCGGGCGGCGCGGAGCCGCTCCCGACCTGGCCGAACTGCTCCCGCAGTGGCTGGCGCTGGCCGGCGAATGGGGGTACAGGGCCCCCGCCGCCGCCCTGCCCGCCCTCCTCGACGCGGCCCGGGCCCGCACCGACCTGCGGCCGCAGGCCCTCCGTCTCGCCGGGCCGCGCGGGCTATGGCTCGCCCGGCTCAACCCTGACTGGAGGTTCGCCCTGCGGGGTGCGGGCGCGGGCGGAGCCCTCCCCGCCCCGGACGACCAGGAGGGCGTGCGGATGCTGTGGGACGAGGGCCTGTTCGCGGAGCGGGTCGCCCTGCTCGCCGCCGTACGGACGGCCGACCCGGTGGCCGGACGCGCCCTCCTCACGTCCACCTGGTCCGCCGAGCGGGCGGAGGACCGGCTGATGTTCCTCGACTCACTGCGGACCGGACTGTCGGACGCGGACGAACCGTTCCTGGAGGCGGCCCTCGGCGACCGCAGCCGCAATGTCCGCGCCACCGCCGCCGAGCTGCTCTCCGCCCTGCCGAACTCCGCCCTCGCGGGCCGGATGGCGGGCCGGGCGGTCTCCTGCGTCGGTCTCGACCGGACGGCGCAGTCGCCAACGATCACCGTGGAGGCCCCGCACGAGTGCGACACGGCCATGCAGCGGGACGGTCTCACGGCGACGCCTCCGGCGGGGCGGGGCGAGCGGTCCTGGTGGCTCGGCCAGCTCGTCGAGGCCGCACCGCTGTCCTGCTGGCCGCCCAGGTTCGGGGGGCGCGGCCCGGAGGAGATCGTGGCGCTCCCGGTCGCCGACGACTGGCAGGGCGAGCTGCACGCGGCCTGGTGCCGTGCGGCCGTGCGGCAGCGGGACGCGGCCTGGTCGCGCGCGCTGCTCGGCTCCCCCGCGACCCCGCCGGCGACGGGTCCCGGCACCTCGTCGCTGGCCGAGCGGGCCCAGCTCCTGTCGACGCTCGCCCCGGCCGAGCGGGCACTCTGGGTCGCCTCCTTCATCGCGGCCCACGGTCTGTCGGAGGCGTTCCAGCTGCTCGGTGTCTGCGAGGTGCCGTGGGCGGAGCCGCTCGGCGGGGCCGTGATCGACGCCCTCGACATCGCGCGGGACGCGGGCAGTTACCCCTGGAGCTTCAGCGGGGTGATGGGCCTCGCGGAGCGCTGCCTCGCCCCGGAGGCGGCACGGCAGCTGGAAGCCCTGATGGCCCACCCGCACGAGGCGGAGGACATCGCTCCCGGCGCGGGCGGCTACTGGTCCGAGGCCTTCCAGCGGCTGGTCTCCACGCTCCGCCTGCGCGCGGCGATGAGGGCCGAACTCACGCAACCGCCGAAGGTCCCGGAGCGACACGGGGAGCCGCGCCCGCCCGCCGTACCGCCGCACCCCTGACACGGCGAAAGGCCCTCCCGGAGCGGGGAGGGCCCTGCGGACCAGCCGACGTGACGGGTGCCGGGTGACAGGCGTCGCGTGACGCGTCACGCGTGGTTCAGGACGTGCGGACCGCGTTACGCGGCCACGCGGACGTTGGCGTTGACCCAGTCGACGATCGCCGTCGTCGTCGCGCCCGGCGTGAAGATCTCGGCCACGCCCTTGTCCTTGAGCGGCGCGATGTCGGCGTCCGGGATGATGCCGCCGCCGAAGACCTTGATGTCCTCCGCGTCGCGGTCCTTGAGCAGCTCGAGGACCTTCACGAACAGCGTGTTGTGCGCCCCGGAGAGGATCGAGAGGCCGATCGCGTCGGCGTCCTCCTGGATCGCGGTGTCGACGATCTGCTCCGGCGTCTGGTGGAGTCCGGTGTAGATGACCTCCATGCCGGCGTCGCGGAGTGCCCGCGCGATCACCTTGGCCCCGCGATCATGACCGTCGAGACCCGGCTTGGCGACCACCACGCGGATCGGACCGCTCACACCCATGACTGCCTCCACATGCGACCCCCGCGCCTGATTGCCGGGGACGTGAACGAACGTTATCTCCAGCATCCCGTACCCGGCTGTTTCGCGGAGGCGAGCGAGGGGGAAATCACACGTGGGACATGTTCGCTCTGCGCCGTTCCCCGCTTTCGGGCCCTCACCGGGGGTCCACCAGCCGCAAGCGGGGCCCGCCGCGAAGGGAGCCGCGACGAGGTCCGCCGTGCCTCCGCGCCGCCGTCCGTGCGGCGCGGGGGCACGGCGCACCGGGCGTTACGTCCGGCCCCGCGCACCGTTCGGGAGGTCGGCCATGGAGTTCACCAAGGTCACCGCCCTGATGCGGGCGACCGCCCTGGAGCTCGCGATCCTCACCGGCCATCTCGTCCTGTACCCGTCCGGGGTACTGGCCGAGCGCCTCGCGCAGGCCCCTCCCCCGAGGACGATCGGCGCCGGCCGCCGCCCGGTGATCCTCCTGCACGGGTACATGGACAACCGCTCGGTCTTCGTCCTGCTGCGCCGCGCGCTCACCCGACACGGCCGTGACTGCGTCGAGTCGCTCAACTACTCCCCGCTCACCTGCGACCTGCGGACCGCCGCCGAGGTGCTCGGCCGACGGGTGGACGAGATCCGCACCCGTACGGGGCACGCCGAGGTCGACATCGTCGGGCACAGCCTGGGCGGACTCATCGCCCGCTACTACGTACAGCGTCTCGGCGGTGACAGCCGGGTGCGCACCCTGGTCATGCTCGGCACCCCGCACGCGGGCACCACCGTGGCCCCGCTCGCCGACGCCCATCCCCTGGTGCGGCAGATGCGGCCCGGTTCGGAGGTGCTGCGGGAGCTCGCCGGGCCCGCGCCGGGCTGCCGGACGCGGTTCGTCAGCTTCTGGAGCGACCTCGACCAGGTGATGGTGCCGGTGGAGACGGCCCGTCTCGACCACACCGATCTCCTCGTGCACAACGTCAGGGTCAGCGGGATCGGCCATCTCGCGCTGCCGGTGCACCCGACGGTGGCCGCCGGGGTCCTGGAGGCCCTCGACGCGGGTGGTCCGGAGGGCCGGGCGGCCGGCGCGGAGGAGCCCGACACCAGCTCCGTGGCGTGACACTCCGACACCACTCTTCGAACGCTCGTCGAACACAAGGCCAAAGCTCTGCCCGTGAGCTGGCGAAACACGGCCGATTGCCCGTTTCCTGCGCCCGCAAACCCCTTCGAAGATTGTCGGTTGCGCATACCGCCGGGTACAGTCGCGCCACTGCTTACCCCCGGGACACCCCTCGTCGGGTCGCCCCGGACTGGTCCTGCTGCCGAGGCGAGAGAGACGTTGGTGAACGACCAGCACCCCCACGCCGGGTACGTCGGAGATGGCGCACACCCCACCGGCACCTTCGCCACGGATCCCCTGTTCGGCGCCTACGCCGACACCACTGCCGACCACAGCGGCCAGTGGGACCTCGGCGGGTACGACACCTCCGGCGCGTACGGGACGACGGGGCAGCACGGCACCACGCAGTACGACACGACCGGCCAGTACGGCACCACCGCCCCGTACGACTCGACCGGGCAGTACGACACGACCGGCCAGTGGAACACCACCGGGCAGTGGGACACCACGGACGCCTACGCGGCCACCGGCACCTACGCCACGACGACCGGGCAGTACGACACCACCGGCCAGTGGGACGCCTCCGCCTGGACCGAGGCCCAGCACACCGCCCCGTACGAGACCGTCCACTCCGGCGCCTACGCCGCCCAGGGCACCTACGGTCACGAGGCCTACGACGCCACCGGCCAGTGGGCCGCCCCCGCCTTCGCCACCGACACCGGCGCCTTCGACGCGACCGCGTGGAACCAGACAGCCCCGGAGGGTGAGCCGGTCGTCCCGCGCCAGTACGTGCCGCCGGCCGAGCACACCGCGGAGTTCGCCTTCGCGTACGTCCCCGAGGCCGGGTCGGACGCCGCCGAAGCGGAGTACACCTACGCCGAACACCCTGGTGAGACCCCCGGCGACGAGGATCTCGCGGACGACGACGGCACCGAAGCCGCGTACGCCCACGCCGCCCCCGCCGACGACCGACCGGCCGACCTCGACGACGAGCCCGCCGTAGAGGTCCGTACGGACTCCCCCGCCGCCGGCCGGTCCGTGCGCCGTTCCTCCGGTGGCGGCCGCGGCCGCCGCCGCACTCCCGCCAAGCGGTCCGCGCTGCTGACGATCGCCGTCCCCTCCGCCTGCGTCATGGGAGTGGCCGGCATCGCCGCCGCCTCCGTCAGCGGACTCTCCGCCACCGGTACCGACGGCGGTCAGAAGGACGACACGACCTCCCTCGCCGCCGCCGACGCGGCCTCCGTGCAGCACGTCGCCGCGAACAGCGCGCTCGACACGCAGCTCGCCGCGCTCAGCGCCGACGCCCGCGACTTCGGCGAACGCGCCAGCCGTACCCAGGAGCGCATCGACCTCAAGGCCCGCCAGGACGCCGAGAAGAAGAAGCGCGAGGAGGAGGCCGCCCGCAAGGAGGCGATGCGGCCCAAGTTCAGCCTGCCGGTGGAACTCCACCAGCTCAGCGCGCGTTTCGGCCAGTCCGGCGTCAACTGGATGTCCGTGCACACCGGCATCGACTTCCCCGTGCAGACCGGCACGCCCGTGCGCGCCGCGACGGACGGCACCGTCCGCACCCAGCTCAACAGCGCCTACGGCAACATGGTGATCGTGACCGCCCCGGACGGCACCGAGACCTGGTACTGCCACCTCAGCAGCGCCAAGTACCGCTCCGGTTCCGTGAAGGCCGGCGACGTCATCGCGTACTCCGGCGACTCCGGCAACTCCACCGGCCCGCACCTCCACTTCGAGGTCCGGCCGGGCGGCGGTTACGCGATCGACCCCCTGGACTGGCTGCGCAGCCACGGTCTCGACCCGACCAACTGACCCCGCACCGTCCCGTACGTACGGGAGAGGGCCCCGGCCGAAGCCGGGGCCCTCTCCTGTACGCGCCGGAGCCTCGCGCGCCGGCGCCTGACGCGCTACAGCTTCTCGACCGGCGCGTACCGCAGCAGCAGCCGCTTCGGCTTCTCGTCGCCGAAGTCGATCGTCGCCTGGGCGTCGGCGCCCACGCCCGTCACCGTCATGACCGTGCCGAGGCCGAACTGGTCGTGCGTGACCCGGTCGCCGACCTGGAGGGAGATCACCGGCTTCTCCCCCGCGCGCCTGGTGGCGAAGCCCGAGGGCCCGGAGCGCGAACGCGAGGAGGAGAGCGAGGAGGTGATCCCGGACGTCGGCCCGGCGGGCTTCGCCATCGGACCGGTCCGCTTCCACTCCAGGTACGCGGTCGGGATCTCCTCCAGGAACCGCGAGGCCGGGTTGTACGAGGGCTGGCCCCAGGCGCTGCGCATCGACGAGCGCGTCAGGTAGAGCCGCTCACGCGCGCGCGTGATCCCGACGTACGCCAGGCGCCGCTCCTCCTCCAGCTCCTTCGCCTGGCCGAGGGCGCGCATGTGCGGGAAGACGCCGTCCTCCATGCCGGTGAGGAACACGACCGGGAACTCGAGGCCCTTGGCGGTGTGCAGCGTCATCAGGGTGATGACGCCCCTGCCCTCCTCGTCCTCGTCCGGGATCTGGTCGGAGTCGGCGACGAGCGCGACCTTCTCCAGGAACTCCGCGAGGGTCGCCGGCTCCTCGCCGCGCTCCTGCTCGAACTCGAGGGCGACGGCCGCGAGTTCCTGGAGGTTCTCGACACGGGTCTCGTCCTGCGGATCGGTCGAGGCCTGGAGCTCGGCCAGATAACCCGTGCGCTCCAGGACGGCCTCCAGGACGACGGCGGGGCCCGCGCCGGACTCGACGACGGTCCGCAGCTCGTCCATCAGGGCGTTGAAGCGCTTGACGGCGTTCGCCGAGCGGGCGGCCATCCCGTACGCCTCGTCGACCCGCTTGAGCGCCTGCGGGAAGGTGATCTTCTCGCGCAGCGACAGGGCGTCGATCATCGCCTCGGCGCGCTCGCCGATGCCCCGCTTGGGCACGTTCAGGATGCGGCGCAGCGGGACGTTGTCCTCGGGGTTGGCGAGGACCCGCAGGTAGGCGAGGACGTCCCGGACCTCCTTGCGCTCGTAGAAGCGCACGCCGCCGACGACCTTGTAGGGCAGGCCGACGCGGATGAAGATCTCCTCGAAGACACGGGACTGGGCGTTGGTCCGGTAGAAGACGGCGACGTCCCCGGCCTTGGCCTCGCCCGCGTCCGTCAGCCGGTCGATCTCGTCGGCGACGAACTGGGCCTCGTCGTGCTCGGTGTCGGCCACGTAGCCCGTGATCCGCTCGCCGGCGCCCGCGTTCGTCCACAGGTTCTTGGGGCGGCGGGACTCGTTGCGCTCGATGACGGCGTTGGCGGCGGAGAGGATCGTCTGCGTGGAGCGGTAGTTCTGCTCCAGGAGGATCGTGGTCGCGTCCGGGTAGTCCTCCTCGAACTGGAGGATGTTGCGGATGGTCGCGCCGCGGAAGGCGTAGATCGACTGGTCGGCGTCGCCGACGACGCACAGCTCGGCCGGGCCGAGGTCCTCGTAGCCGGTGCCGACGAGCTCGCGTACGAGGGTGTACTGGGCGTGGTTGGTGTCCTGGTACTCGTCGACGAGGACGTGGCGGAAGCGGCGGCGGTAGTGCTCGGCGACGTCGGGGAACGCCTGGAGCAGGTGGACCGTCGTCATGATGATGTCGTCGAAGTCCAGGGCGTTGGCCTCGCGCAGCCGCGCCTGGTACATCCGGTACGCCTCGGCGAGCGTCTTCTCGAACCCGTCGACGGCCTGGTCGGCGAAGGTCTCCTCGTCGATCAGCTCGTTCTTGAGGTTAGAGATCTTGGCGCTGAACGACTTCGGCGGGAACTTCTTGGGGTCGAGGTCCAGGTCACGGCAGACCAGGGCCATCAGCCGCTTGGAGTCGGCGGCGTCGTAGATCGAGAAGGAGGAGGTGAACCCGAGCCTCTTCGACTCGCGGCGCAGGATGCGGACGCAGGCGCTGTGGAAGGTCATGACCCACATCGCGTTCGCCCGCGGTCCGACGAGCTGCTCGACGCGCTCCTTCATCTCGCCGGCGGCCTTGTTGGTGAAGGTGATCGCCAGTATCTGGCCGGGGTGCACGTGGCGCGTGCCCAGGAGGTGGGCGATGCGGTGGGTGAGCACCCGGGTCTTGCCGGAGCCGGCGCCCGCGACGATGAGCAGCGGGGTGTCGGTGTGGACGACGGCCGCGCGCTGCTCCTCGTTCAGCCCGTCCAGGAGCGCGGCGGCGTCCACGACGGGGCGGGGGGCGCCGTCGCGGTAGTACGCGTCCCGGGCGGGCGGGGGCACGTCGAAGTGCTCCCCGAAGAGGTCGTGCGGGACCTCCTCCCCGGCCGGGGAGCCGTGCTCGTGGTCCTCGGGGTGGGGCGGGGGCTCCTGTGAGGAGTGGTTCTGGAGACCGGCCAGGAAGCTGTCGTCAAAGAGGCTGCTCATCGCCTCACGAGTCTAGGACGCCCCACCGACATCCGGGCCCGCCTTCGGGACCCGCCTTCCTCGCAGGGCTGCGGAACCGGTCACACCCGAGGGGGCCGTCGCCCCGCCGGGGGTGCCGCTCGTCACGTCCAGAGGGTCGCGATGAAGATGTTCGCCGTGGTGAGGGCGCCGACGGCGGCGAAGAGGCCCTTGTCGACCCTCTCCTCGTCCCGCTTGACGTAGACGAGGCCGAGGATGACGACGAGCACCGCCAGCTTGACGCCGATCTTGATGTTGTTCACGGTCTGGTCGTCCGCCTGGTTCAGGCCGACGAGCGCCACGCCCGTGATCAGCATGACGAGCGCGCCGTGCAGCATCGCGGGGCTGAAGCGGGCCGTACCGGTTCCCATCGCCTTCATCTGGGTGAGGAATCCGCCCAGCAGGGAGGCGATACCGATGATGTGCAGGGCGACGAAGACATTGATGAGTACGTCCATGAGGCGGAGCCTAGCCGGGGCCTCGGCACCGCCCCGGGGCCGGGTCCATCCGCTCCCGTACTTCGGTCGGTCCACCGCAGGAACGCCTCCGGTCCCTCCTCGCAAGCGAAAGAGACCGGTCCCCATCCCGTCAACTCTCGCCAATACCGGTCAACTCGTCGTCCGGGCGTGACCCCCGGTTTAGCGTCCTCCACCAGGTGGCCGACTCCCCACCGCCGCCGGCGCTCCGGCGGTCGTCGGTCGCCCCCGCCGAGAAAACCCGGCGGCGGTCCGTCTCCCCTGTGCGGCCCGCCGTCGGCCCGGCGGGCCCGTTCCCCCAGGCAGAGGATGTGACCCGCCTTCGTGGCAGCGCACCGAAAACCCAAGCAGTCGCCCCTCGGTGGCCAGGCGGTCCGCACCGCCGCCACCCTCGCCCTCGCCTCCGCCGCGACCTCGACGCTCTTCGCGGGGGCCGGGCACGCGGAGCCACGGCCCACCACCGCCCAGGTCAAGGCGAAGGTCGACCGGCTCTACCAGGAGGCCGAGGTCGCGACGGAGCGGTACAACGGTGCCGAGGAGAAGGCGGACGAGGCCCGCGCCTCGTTCGACCGGCTCCGGGACGAGGCCGCCCGCAGAACCCAGCGGCTCAACACCGCGCGAGCCGGGCTCGGGGCCGTGGCCGCCGCCCAGTACCGGTCCGGAGGCCTCGACCCCGCGGTACAGCTCGCCCTCACCTCCGACCCCGACGAGTATCTGGAGCGGGCCGCGCTCGCCGAGAAGGCCGGGGACCGACAGGCCGCCACGATCACCGCCGTACGCCGCGAACTCGCCGCCGTCCGGCAGCTGCGCGCGGAGGCGGAGGGGCGCCTCGCCGTGCTGCGGGGGCACGAGGCGGAGCTGCGGCGGCAGAAGGCGGCCGTGGTCGGCAAGCTCCGGTCGGCGCGGACCCTGCTCGCCCGCCTGACGGCGGAGGAACGGGCCCGGTACGAGGCCGCCGCGGCCGGCCGGGACGGCTCCGGCGCCACGACGGGCAACGGCACCTCGGCGCGGAACAGCGGCGCGAACGGCACGACCGCCTCCGGCGGCTCCGCCCCGGTGCGGGCCGACCGCTCCTCCGAGGGCGAGCGCGGGCCGGTGACCGCCCCGAACACGCGGGCCGCCGAGGCCATCTCCTTCGCCCGCGCCCAGCTCGGCAAGCCGTACGTGTGGGGGGCGACGGGCCCCTCCGGGTACGACTGCTCGGGCCTCACCCAGGCGGCCTGGCGCGCGGCCGGCGTGTCCCTGCCCCGCACCACGTACACCCAGATCAACGCCGGAGCACGCGTCTCCCGCTCCCGGCTCGCCCCGGGTGACCTGGTCTTCTTCTACTCCGGGATCAGTCACGTGGGGCTCTACATCGGCGGCGGCCAGATGATCCACGCTCCCCGACCGGGCGCCCCGATCCGTGTCGCCCCGATCGACGAGATGCCCTTCGCCGGAGCGACCCGGGTGGGCTGAGGGACGGAACCACTCCGACCGGTTCGGGCCCGGGGCGGGCTCAGACCAGACGGCGGGCGGTGGCCCAGCGGGTCAGCTCGTGCCGGTTGGAGAGCTGGAGCTTCCGCAGCACCGCCGAGACGTGCGACTCGACCGTCTTCACCGAGATGTAGAGCTGCTTGGCGATCTCCTTGTACGCGTATCCCCGGGCGATCAGCCGCAGCACCTCCCGCTCCCGCTGGGTCAGCCGGTCCAGGTCCTCGTCCACCGGCGGGGCGTCCGTCGAGGCGAAGGCGTCCAGGACGAACCCGGCGAGCCGGGGCGAGAAGACGGCGTCGCCCTCCTGCACCCGGAAGATCGAATCCACCAGGTCGGCGCCGGTGATCGTCTTGGTGACGTACCCCCGGGCACCACCCCGGATCACCCCGATCACGTCCTCGGCCGCGTCCGAGACCGACAGGGCCAGGAAGCGGACCGGGTCCTCCGGGGTGCCCATCAGGCTCGCGCAGCGCCGCAACACCTCGACCCCGCCGCCGCCCGGAAGGTGCACGTCGAGCAGGACGACCTCGGGGCGGGTGGCCGTGATGACGGTGACCGCCTGGTCGACGTCGGCGGCCTCGCCGACCACCTCGACGCCGGTGACCTCGGTCCGGCCGATCTCGGCCTGCACGCCCGTACGGAACATCCGGTGGTCGTCGACGAGCACCACCCGCACCCGGCGCTCCGTGCCCGCCGCCCCCGCCTCGGTCCCGGTCGCTGTCCCGGTCTCGTCGCTCATCCGTCCGCCCTCTCCATCTCAAGCTCCACTTCGGTGCCCCCGCCGGGCACGGACCGCAACCGGGCGGTGCCGCCGTTGCGCTGCATCCGGCCGATGATCGATTCTCGTACGCCCATCCTGTCCTCGGGCACCGCGTCCAGGTCGAAGCCCGGCCCCCGGTCCCGCACGGAGACGAAGACCGTGCGGCCCTCCACCTCCGCGTACACCTGGACGGCCCCGCCCTCGCCACCGTACTTGGCGGCGTTGACCATCGCCTCACGCGCGGCCTGCATCTGCGCGACCAGCCCGTCGTCGAGCGGGCAGTCACCGACGACGACCACTTCGAGGGGGACCCCGTGCTTGTCCTCGACCTCGGCGGCGGCCTTCTTCACCGCCTCGGCGAGGGTCTCGGGCTCCTCGTCCCTGCCGGTCCCCTCGGGCTTGTACAACCAGTTCCGCAGTTCCCGCTCCTGGGCGCGGGCGAGGCGGCGGACCTCGCCCGCGTCGTCGGCGTTGCGCTGGATCAGGGTGAGCGTGTGCAGCACCGAGTCATGGACGTGGGCGGCGACCTCGGCACGCTCCTGGGCGCGGATGCGCATGGTGCGCTCCTCCGTGAGGTCCTGCGACATCCGGATCAGCCACGGACCGGCGAGCAGGGCTATCCCGGTGAGCACCGCGACCGCGGCGGTGAGGGCCGTGCCGAGCTGGGCGACGGAGCCGCGGACCACCATGAAGACGGCGATGCCCGTGCCGACCAGGGCGACACCCACGAAGCCGCGGACGAGGTGGAAGGCGCGCCCGTGGCGTCCCGCGTCGGTCCAGCTGGCCCGGCGGGCGTTGTCCGCCTGGCGCCAGACCAGGACGACGCCGACGCAGATCAGTATCCCGGGCCAGACGTACCGCCCGGTCTGGCTGCCGATGTCGATGTTGCCGACGAGGACCGCGCCGCCGATCGCGAGGGCCATCAGGGCGAAGACCTGGCCCCGGTCGGGCTTGCGCAGTCGGCGGCGCCCGTCCGGGGTGGTCTCGAAGACGGGGCGCGGAGCGGTCCGGCCGCCGACGCCGAGGGGGACGACGATCCAGAAGGCCGCGTAGAGCAGGAGTCCCAGGCCGTCCGTGATGAGGAGGACCGTGAAGATCACGCGCACCCAGACGACCGGCAGGCCGAGGTGTCCGGCGAGGCCGCGGGCGACACCGCCGAGCCACCGCCCGTCGGCGCTCCGGTAGAGCCTGCGCACGGGCGGTTCGTCGGTGTCGGTGACACGAGCGGCTGCGGACATGCACCGATCGTCACACGTCCGGCCGGCCCGGGACATCAGGGTCTGCCCTGAGATCGCCCCTGGTGCCGCCTCGGGGAGGGAGGGGGACCGAATATCAGGGTCGGGCCAGGGTCGGACCCGGTGCCGCTCGACGTCACGGGCCGTCACCATGGAGGCATGACGAGTTCGATGCCTTCGCAGCACGAGGCCCCGCCGACGGCGGAGGCCGTCACCGCCACGCCACTGCGGCGCTCGCGCGGCAGCAAGGTCGTGGGCGGTGTCTGCGGCGGTCTCGGCCGGCACTTCGACCTCGATCCGGTGATCTTCCGGGTCGCGGTGGGCGTGCTGGCGGTGCCGGGCGGCCTCGGGCTGATCTTCTACGGCTTCGCCTGGCTGCTGATCCCTCTCGTGGGCGAGGAGAGCGAGGGGCGCAGGCTGCTGACCGGCCGGGTCTCGGGTGCGTCCCTCGCGGCGGTGTTGATGGCCCTGGTGGGATGCGGGATCTTCCTGTCGATGCTGCACAGCGGGTCGATGCTGGGGTCGGCTCTGCTGGTGTCGTTCGCCGTGGGCGCGGCGGCGGTGTGGTCACGGCGCCGGCAGGTGGGTGCGGTGGAGCCCGAGGGACGGGTGGAGTCGGCCGCGGCCGCCCTCGTGGTCGCCGAGGCCCCGCCCGAGACCAAGGCACCGCCGCTGGTCGAGTTCCCGTCGTGGTGGAAGGACCCGATAGTCAAGGACGGCTCGACGGGCAAGGTGGCCGTCGGCTACCTGTGGGGGCCGCACGGCATCCTGGACGAGGACGGCCGGGTGGGCGGCGAGGTGCCGAAGCCGGGCAGCCAGTGGGGTCCCGTCCCCTCCGCCCCCGGGCGCCCCAAGCCCTCGGTGCGACGGAGCCCGCTCTCCATAGGCGGGCTCGTGCACCTGCTGGCCCTTGTCGCCGCCGTGGTCGGCACCTCGATGTCCTGGGGGACCGAGCCGCTCGGCACGAGCCTGCAGACCGGTCTGGTCGCCGCGCTCGCGGTGTTCGGTCTCGGGCTGGTCGTCAGCAGCTTCCTCGGCAGGACCGGGTTCGGCACGGTCTTCCACACCGTGATCACGGCGGGCCTGCTCGCGCTGGCCACGGCCCTGCCCGACCGGATCTCCACGGAGTGGGTCCGCTCGACATGGGAGCCGACATCCGTCACCGCCGTGCAGCCCCGCTACGAGGTGGGCACCGGGGTCGGCACGCTCGATCTGTCCCGGCTCCCGGTCCCGGCCGGCACGACCGTCACGACGGCGGCCGAGGTCGGTGCCGGGCAGCTGAGGGTGATCGTCCCGGAGAACGCGGTGGTGAAGCTGCGCGCCGAGGTGGGACTCGGTGATCTGCAGCTGCCGGGCCAGGCCCCCAACGACATCGACATCGCGCCCGACCGCGACGAGACCCGCACGCTCGACCCGCCGGCCGGGACCGTCCCGGCGGGCATCCTGGACCTCTCGCTGGAGGTCGGCATCGGACAGGTGGAGGTCACCCGTGCTGCTTCATGAGTTCCGCCCCGGCAGGCTGCTCGTCGGCCTCACCGCCCTCGCCCTGGCCGCCGTGTACGCGGGGGACGCCGCCGGGAGCTGGACGACCCCGTGGTACGTGGTGATCCCGGTGCTCTGCGGCGGTCTGGGCGCGGCCGGCGTCGCGAGCTGGATCGCCTATGGCATACGACGGCGTTCGGCGAGGAGCCGGTCCAGCGCGAGCACGGACGCCCCGGCGAGCAGCAGCGGAAGCCAGGCCATCAGATAGGCGAGGTCGTTGCCGAGGTAGTACGGCTGGACCTGCCAGCTCACGGTCAGCCAGAGGCTCAGCGAGATCAGCGCGCCCCCGAGCGCCGCCAGTCGCGCGAAGAGACCGAGCAGGGTTCCGATCCCGACGGCGAGCTCTCCGATCGAGATGGCGTAGCCGAAGCCGGTGGGGTTCCTGAGGGCGAGGTCGACCAGGGCGGGGACGGCCGAGGTGTCCCGGACGCCGCGCATCGTCTCGCCGAGGGAGCCGCTGCCGGTGTCGGCGAAGAAGGCGGAGTCGGTGAGCTTGTCCAGCCCGGCGTAGACGAAGGTGATGCCGAGGAAGAGCCGGAGCGGAAGGAGGGCGTGACGGGAGGCGATCACCTTCCACCGGTCGAGGACGCTCCTCCGCCGATCGAGGACGCCTCTCCGCCGGGCGAGGCGGGTGCCTCCCCGGACCGGACGGCCGACGGCATCCGTGGCCCCCGGGCTGTGACCCCTGCCGTCCGGACCGCCACCGCCCGTGCCGTCCGGGCCGCCCCCGCCGGGGCCGTCCGGGCCGCCACCCGTGTCGTTCCCCCGGTTCGCCTGTCCCGTCATCGCCGGCCACCTCTCCCTGCCCCGTACGGCTGCTCGCGCACCGATTCTCCTCGCACCGGGGCTCCGGGGATACGGGAAGGGGGCCGGACGCTCAGTCCACGACGTCGATCGTGACCCGGTTGGTCTCGACGCCCGCCGCGGTCACGACCGAGACCTCCACGCGGCCGGGTTCCACGTCCGCGGGGAGGGGGACGGTCAGGGCGGTGTCGGTGGGGTTGGCGAAGCCGCCGGGGACCGGGACCAGCGGCACGTGGGCGTGGACCGGGCCGATGCGGACCACGAGCCGCGTCAGCGGGTCGGGGGCGCCGGCGCCGGGCGGGACGAAGCCGCAGCCGCGGATCTCGATGTCGTCGCCGGTGCGGATCGGGGCGTCGAGGTCGCCCGCCTCACGGGACCGGACCACGGAGTGGATCGTGGGGCGGACGCCCTCGGTGCACTTGGCGGCGAGGTGCCAGGCCGCCGAGACGCCGATGAGGAGCACGAGGGACCAGGGCACCTTGGGGAGCCCAGCGGGGTGGCGGCCGAGTGCGACGGCCGTCAGGACCAGGACGGAACCGGAGACGAGGAGGTACTGGACGTCGGCGAGGCTCGCCCTGCCGCTGTCGTCGCAGAGCAGGTCGGCGGCGCGCGGACGGTCGGCGCGGACCTTCTGGAGACGGCGGGCCGCGATGCCCACCGAGACGACGAGGCGGGCGGTGACGGCGACGGCCGACATCAGGGCGAGGACGGTCAGCAGACCGGCCCCCCGGGCCAGACCGAAGGCGACCGCGTCGGGCGTCAGCAGGGACACGCACGCCAGGAAGAGAAGGGTGTAGCCGAGGAGGAGGAGCCAGACGGCGGCGACGGCCCGGGTGGTGGAGAGCCGGTTGTCCTCACCGGTCAGGGGGGCGAGGAGGCCGCCGCGGGAGCGGTGGGCGTGGGCGGCGGCGCTGAGGAGGAGGGCGAGGAGCAGGGCCGTGCACAGGCCGGCCGTGCGGGTGGCGGTCCAGCCGGCCCCGATCGCGGTGAGGGCCTGGCCGAGGAGGAGGGCGAGGACAGCGCCCCAGGCGGCGCCGAGACCCCCGCGCCGTACCCGGTCGAGCCAGGCCGCGTCGGCTCCCCGGCCGCGGGCGGTCACGGCGCGGGCGGACTGGGCGAGCTCGTCGGAGACCCACTGGCGGGCGGCGACCGGGGAGTGGGCGACCGCCGCGGGGACGCCGTGTCCGGCGGCGAGTTCGTCGCGCCGGGCGAGGAAGGCCGCGACGGCGCGCCGGTGGCCGGCCCGTCCGCAGTGGGCGCAGCCGGTACAGGCCGTCGCGTGCTCGCCGTACTGTCTCGCCTCTTGAACCGCCACGGTGCTCACTTCCCGAGCTCGTTTGCCGAACTCACTCGCCGGGGTCGCCTGCCGAGCTCTCTTCACGGCGCGTACCGGTGCGGCCCGGAAGTCAACCAGCCGTCGACTCAACGGAATTGTGTCGTACCGGCGGCTTCCGCGCCTCCCGCGTGCGCCCCGCCGGAGAGTGATTGCCGCGCCATCTCATTGACGTACAGAAGGGTGAAGCGATGGTGTGACGACAGGAGTTCGGGTGACGATCGCCTTGAGGGTGCCGAGGGCGACGGAGATCCGGCGCGCTTCCTCATCGACGGCGACGCCAGTGCAGGTGTCGCAGAGGGCCGCATGCGAAGTGCAGCCGGTCGAGGGGGACGGGGTCGGGTGTCACGCTCATGTGCCGGAAGGTCACCCCCGGCCGGGGGCAGGTCACCAGCCCGGACGAGACGAGGCCGCCGCCCCGGAGTACCGGGGCGGCGGCCTCAGGCGCCCGCGGGAGCGACTACTCCCACTCGATGGTGCCCGGCGGCTTGCTGGTGACGTCGAGGACGACACGGTTGACGTCCGCGACCTCGTTGGTGATGCGGGTGGAGATCTTGGCGAGCACGTCGTACGGCAGCCGCGACCAGTCGGCCGTCATGGCGTCCTCGGAGGAGACGGGGCGCAGCACGATCGGGTGGCCGTAGGTGCGGCCGTCGCCCTGGACGCCCACGGAGCGGACGTCGGCGAGCAGGACGACCGGGCACTGCCAGATCTCGCGGTCGAGGCCGGCCGCGGTGAGCTCCTCGCGGGCGATGGCGTCGGCCTCGCGCAGCAGGTCCAGGCGCTCCCTGGTGACCTCGCCGACGATGCGGATGCCGAGGCCGGGGCCGGGGAACGGCTGGCGCTGGACGATCTCCTCGGGCAGGCCGAGCTCCTGGCCGACCATGCGGACCTCGTCCTTGAAGAGCTGGCGCAGCGGCTCGACGAGCTCGAACTCCAGGTCCTCGGGGAGGCCGCCCACGTTGTGGTGGGACTTGATGTTGGCGGTGCCGGTGCCGCCGCCGGACTCGACGATGTCCGGGTAGAGCGTGCCCTGGACGAGGAAGGCGACGTCCTCGCCGGTGCCGGCCGACTCGGCGACGATCTCGGCCTGGGCCTGCTCGAAGACGCGGATGAACTCGCGGCCGATGATCTTCCGCTTGGTCTCGGGGTCGGAGACCCCCGCGAGGGCGGCGAGGAAGCGCTCCTGCGCGTCGACGACCTTCAGCTGGACGCCGGTGGCGGCGACGAAGTCCTTCTCGACCTGCTCGGTCTCGTTCTTGCGCATCAGCCCGTGGTCGACGTACACGCAGGTGAGCTGCGAGCCGATGGCCTTCTGCACGAGCGCGGCCGCCACGGCGGAGTCGACGCCGCCGGAGAGACCGCAGATCGCGCGCTTCTTCCCGACCTGGGCGCGGATGGCCGCGACCTGCTCCTCGATCACGTTGCCCGTGGTCCAGTTGGGCTCGATGCCGGCGCCGCGGTAGAGGAAGTGCTCCAGGATCTGCTGGCCGTGCGTGGAGTGCAGCACCTCGGGGTGGTACTGGACGCCGTACAGCTTCTTCTCGTCGTTCTCGAAGGCGGCGACCGGCACGACGTCGGTGGACGCGGTGACGGAGAAGCCCTCGGGGGCGGCGGAGCAGGCGTCGCCGTGGGACATCCAGACGGACTGCTCGACCGGGGTGCCCTCGAAGAGGGTGGAGCCGGCCCGGGAGACATGCAGCTGGGTCCGGCCGTACTCGCGGGCGCCGGTGTTGTCGACGGTGCCGCCGAGGGTCGTCGCCATCAGCTGGAAGCCGTAGCACATGCCGAAGACGGGGACGCCCGCCTCGAAGATCGCGCGGTCGAGACGGGGGGCGCCCTCCGCGTACACGGAGGACGGGCCGCCGGAGAGGATGATCGCCTTCGGGTTCTTGGCCAGCATCTCGGCCACCGGCATGGTGGACGGGACGATCTCGCTGTAGACCCGGGCCTCACGGACACGGCGGGCGATGAGCTGGGCGTACTGGGCGCCGAAGTCGACAACGAGGACTACGTCCGGGTTGGAGACGTCGGGCGCGGCAGCGGGAGTCGCTGATGACACTACGGCGGCCTTCCGGCGGTAGGGAGGGTCCCCCGACAGGGGGTTATTTGTCGATTCTACCGGCGCGCCGGTAGAAGCTGTTCGTCTCACCATCCGAACCCGGTGTGGTTCCGGCTCGGCCGCGGGGTTCATACTGTCGCCATGCGCACGCTCACGACCTTCGTCTTTACCTATGGCAACCGGCCCACCGGCTGCCATGGTCGTGCTGCTTGAGCAACTGACAAGCGACTTCCCAGGCGCCCCGGGCCGACAAGGCCCGGGGCGTTCTGCTGTTTCCGGGCCGGATCGGTCCAGGGCGTCCGACACCACGAGGAGCCCCACCGTGACCGCCATGACCACCCTGACCGCCGTGACCGACCCGACCGCCATGAGCGCCGTGACCGCCCCGCCCCTCCCGACCGCGACCGAGAGGACCGGCGCCCGCACCGACGAGGCGGCGGCGCTGATCGGCGACTCCCGTGAGCGCATCGACGCGCTCGACGACCGGATCATCGGACTCATCCAGGAACGGATGGCCGTCTCCGCCGTGATCCAGGAGGCCCGGATCTCCTCCGGCGGCCGCCGGGTGAACCTGGCGCGCGAGATGGAGGTGCTCGGGCACTACCGGGACGCGCTGGGCAAGCCGGGCACGGCGCTGGCGATGACGATGCTGGAGCTGTGCCGGGGGCGCGTCTGAGGGGGTGCCCGCATCCGAGTGGGTGCCCGCATCTGAGTTCGGACCCGCTCTCACCCGTACGGCGCGTGACCGGCTCCGGCGCGGCTTCGTTGGTCCGGGTGTCCGTGCCAGCCAGGGGCGGGCCCGTAAGAAACCACGCGTGGCTTCGCTGGGGCGTGTGGCGTACTCCGGTACGTCGTGGGACCTCGCACCAGCGCTTGTGACCGGGCAGCAGGGGACAGCGGCCCGGTCACCCATCAAGTGCGGTCGGTCCCGGGGACGCCCGGGCCCGACCGCAACGGCCGACCCCCCGAGCCTCCCGCCCTCCCCACCTCCCGGTCCCCTTCGTTCCCTCCCCCACGCGGCGCGACCCCCCGGCGCCGCCCCGTTCGGCACCGCCGCTGCCCTGACACCGGTGCCGACCCCAAGGGCCCCGTGCCGTCGCGACCGGAATCGCGGGCACGGGGCTCTTGCCTGCGCGGACCACCCCGAGGCATGTGACGCGCGTCACACGAAGTTCCTGTGCAACCGCTACAACCAATCCCTCCGGTCACGGGTCATCTATGCGGCAACACCAAAAAGCTGGTTGGGGCGCTGCACTCGGAGGGGGGTGCAGCGCCCTTTCCTGTGCCTCGCAGCCGGCCGCCTCGCGCCGGTCGCCTCGCGCCGGTCGCCTCGTACCGTGCCCGCCGTCTCACACGCTCTTCGGCGGGACCGTCGGCAGGCCGAGGAACGGCAGCCGCAGGGCACCGAAGGCCCCGGCCGGGACAGCGGGGGACTTCGGCTCGACCGCCGCGAGCCGCACGTACGCCTCGCCCTGCGGCGGCCGGGTGTCCTCCTCGCCCTTGTTGGGCCAGAAGGACATGGCCCGCTCGGCCTGCGCGGTGATCGTCAGGGACGGGTTGACACCGAGGTTGGCGGAGACGGCCGCCCCGTCGACGACGGAGATCCCCGGGTGGCCGTAGAGCCGGTGGTACGGGTCGATGACGCCGGACTCGGCGTCGGCGCCGATCGGACAGCCGCCCAGGAAGTGGGCGGTGAGCGGGGTTCCCATGAGTTCACCGATGTTGGAGCCGGCGAAGCCGTTGATCTCCTCGGCGAGGAGGGTGGCCGCCCGGGTGGCCTCCGGGATCTGGACCGGGTTGGGCGCCCCGTGCCCCTGGCGGGCGGTGAGCAGGCCCTTTCCGAGACCGCCGGGCTTGCGGTAGGTCGTCAGGGAGTTGTCGAGGGACTGCATGACCAGGCCGATGATGGTCCGTTCCGACCAGTGCCAGTTGGAGAGGGAGCGGGCGGCGAGCGCGGGGTGCCTGACCAGGTTGAGGAACCAGTTGCGTACCCGGTGGGCTCCGTAGGGCACCTGGAGGACGGTCAGGCTGCCCATCGAGTTGGAGCCCCTGCCGTACCGCACCGGCTCGATGTGGGTGTGGGCGTCGGGGTGGATCGAGGAGGTGATGGCGACGCCCCGGGTGAAGTCGGGCTTCCCCTTGCCGAAGGCGCTGCCGAACTTCCTGCGGTAGCGGCGGTCGGTGGTCTGGGCGCCGACGAGGCCCTCGGAGTTGGTGCGCGTGAGTTCGCCGAGCCGGTGCGAGATCCGGGGCAGCAGTCCGCTGTCCTTCATCCGGTGCAGCAGGGTCTGGGTGCCGTACGTGCCGGCCGCGATCACCACCCGGCGGGCGGTGAACGTCCGCCCCCTGCCCTTCCTGCGCCGGTCGGTGGGCAGGGTGGTGACGGCGAAGCCGCCCCGTGAGTCCTCGGTGACGGTGACGACCGTGGTCATGGGGTGAACGGTGGCGCCCGCCTTCTCGGCGAGGTGGAGGTAGTTCTCGTTGAGGGTGTTCTTGGCGCCGTGGCGACATCCGGTCATGCACTCGCCGCACTCCCTGCACGCGCGCCGGGTCGGGCCCGCGCCACCGAAGTAGGGGTCGGCCACCTCCCCGCCGGGCTTCGCCCTCGCCGTACCGTCCGCGTCCTGCCCGTCCCCGAAGAAGACGCCGACCGGGGCCATGTGGAAGGTGTCGCCGATGCCCATGGCCTGCGCGGTGGACTTCAGGTGGACGTCCGAAGGGGTCATCGTCGGATTGAGGCGGACACCGAGCATCCGCTTCGCCTGGTCGTAGTAGGGCCGCAGCTCGTCCTGCCAGTCCGTGATGTCCTTCCACTGCGGGTCGTCGAAGAACGGCTTCAGCGGTTCGTAGAGGGTGTTGGCGTAGTTGAGGGAGCCGCCGCCGACGCCGGCGCCCGCGAGCACCATGACGTTGCCGAGCAGGTGGATGCGCTGGATGCCGTAGAGGCCGAGCGCGGGGGCCCACAGGAAGTTCTTCACGTCCCAGGAGTTCTTCGGCAGCGTCGCGCGGGTGAAGCGTCGCCCGGCCTCGAAGACGCCGACCCGGTAGCCCTTCTCGGTGAGACGGAGGGCCGTGACCGAACCGCCGAAGCCGGAGCCGACGACGAGGACGTCGTAGTCGTACGCGGCGTCCCGCGTCTGCTCCTGGTTTTGGGTAGGGGGTACCGCGGTCATGGCTCTCCTCGTACGAAAGGTGTGAAAAGGAAAGGGCGTCAGCGCAGGCGCAGGGCCTTCATCGCCTTCAGGGACACGCTCATGAACGCGGCGTACTTCTCGTCGTCCATCCCGAAGGAGGGCGCGAGCGGGATGAGCCGCTGCTGGGCGACGGTCTGGGCCTCGGTGTACTTGAGGATGCCCTCGGAGCCGTGGCGCCGGCCGAGCCCGGAGTCCTTCATGCCGCCCATCGGGGACTGCACGCTGCCGTAGGCGGGGGCGTACCCCTCGTTGATGTTGACGGTGCCGGTGCGCAGGCGGGCCGCGACGGCGTGGCCCCGGCGGGAATCCTTCGTCCAGACGGACGAGTTCAGGCCGTACGGAGTGGCGTTGGCGAGGGCGATGACCTCGTCCTCGTCGCGGAAGCGGTAGATCGAGACGACCGGGCCGAAGGTCTCCTCGGTGCAGACCGCCATCGGCGCCTCGACACCGTCGAGGATGGTCGGCTCGTAGAAGAGGGGGCCGATGTCGGGGCGGGCCACGCCGCCGGCGACGAGCGTGGCGCCCTTGGCGACGGCCTCCTCGACGTGCTTGGTGACCGTCTCCAGCTGCCGTTCGCCGACGAGGGATCCCATGTCGGCGCCGTACGCGAGGGAGCTCCCGAGCCGCATGGCCTTGGTGCGGGCGGCGAAACGGGCGAGGAAGGCGTCGGCGACCGACTCGTGCACGTACAGGCGCTCGATGGAGATGCAGAGCTGGCCGGCGGAGGAGAAGCAGGCGCGGACGGCTCCGGCGGCGGCCTTCTCGACGTCGGCGTCCTCCAGGACGAGCATCGCGTTCTTGCCGCCGAGTTCGAGGGAGACGCCGACGAGCCGGGCGGCGGCGCCCTTGGCGACCTCGCGGCCGGTGCGGGTGGAGCCGGTGAAGGAGACGTAGTCGGCGTGCCGGACGACCTCGGGGCCCACGACCGGGCCCTCGCCGAGGACGACCTGGAAGACCTCTGCGGGGAGTCCGGCCTCGATCAGCAGGTCACGGGCCCACAGCGCGGTCAGCGCGGTCTCCGTGTCGGGCTTCATGACGACGGCGTTGCCCGAGACGAAGGCGGGGAGCGCGTCGCCGACGGAGAGTTCGAGCGGGTAGTTCCAGGGGGCGATCTGGCCGACGACACCGCGCGGCTGCCGCAGCTCGGTGACCTTGGTGAGGGTCGGGACGACTCCGGTGTGGCGACGGGGACGCAGGTACGAGGAGGCCTTGCGGCCGTAGTGGCGGGCGGCGACGGCCACCGCCTGCACCTCCTCGTGGGCGTGCAGGCGCGCCTTGCCTGTCTCCAGCTGGATGAGGTCGAGCACCTCGGACTGGCGCTGGAGGACGAGGTCGTGGAAGCGGAGGAGGACGGCGGCGCGGCTTCTGACCGGGGTGGCGGCCCAGGCGGCCTGGGCGACACGGGCGCGCGTGAAGGCCTCGGCGACGTCCCCCGGGGTGGACTCGGGCAGGTTCGTCAGCTTCTCCCCGGTGAACGGGGTGTGGTTGGCGGTGCGGCCGGAGCCGACGACACCCCGGACGAGCCGGGCGACCACCTCGGGCGTCACGACGTCGGCGGCGGTACGCGCGCCTGCGGGCGCGGGCGCGACCGGGTTGGTGGCACCGGCGGGCGCGGCCGGCCGGGCCTTCGCTGCGGGGGCGTCGGGAACCGAGAGGGCGGCGGGGGCCTGCGAGTCCGTCATGAGGGCGAGCGTAAGCGGCGTGCCGCCCTTTGGGTACCCGTCGGTAACGCGTTTTCGCCGGGCGCGCACATCGCGCCAGCGATCACTGGCACATAAGCCCTGATCAGGGGCTTACGTCTGACGGAAGCCCTCCTCGGAGATTTCCCCGAGGGCTCAGTCGCCCGGCGCCCGCCAGTGCTGGAGCACGATGTCGAACTGCTCGCGGGTGGTCTCCCAGCTCGACTCCGGCGAGGACATGTAGAGGGCGTACTCCGTGCCGTCGTCCTCGTAGTACATGAGGTCGATCGCGTGCCGCGGCCCGGGGAAGTCCTTCCTCTCGGTCCAGGTGAACTCCCACTGGGCGGAGCGGACCTGGTCGCGGTAGGTGACCTGGCCGAGCCTGACCCGGGTGTAGTCCATCCGGTTCTCCAGGACGCGCTCCAGGTCGAGCGCGTGCATGTACGGGTTCTCGAAGTCGGGGCTCGGGTCGATGCTGATCCGGATGCGGTGGCGGCCGTTGTCCGGGGTGTAGTCGATCTGGTCGCCCTCGGTCTGCCGCTTCCAGCCGTCCGGTACGAGAAGGCTGAAACCGGCTGGGTCGTCGACGCGGTGCCAGCCGGGCGGCACGTCGTCCGCCGCGCCCTGGGTGGCGGAGGCGGGGCCGGTGGTCGCCGTCCGCCCGCCGCCACCCACGCCGTGCCGGTCGCCGTCCGCGTAGTTCATCGCGGCGAAGACGGCACCGCCCGCGACGAGCCCGGCGAGCAGGGCGGCGAGGACGGCGGTACGCCAGCGGCCCCGGGCGGGTGCCGAGGAGGGCGGCATCGGGGTGGGGTGGGTTCCGTGTGACTGATGGGTCCCAGGCGGCTGGTGGGCCGGGTGCGGCTGATGGGGCTGGTTGGGTTGGTGGGACGGGTGCTGCTGATGGGAGTGGTGGGGCCATTGCGCCGTCGTACCGGGGGGCGACGGCCTTGTCGCGCTCGCGGCCGGCGGCCGGGAGGCGGGACCCGTCGGGTGCGCCCCACCGCCCTCGGCCCCCGGATCGGCAGGGTCGGCGCCGAAGGGGGAGCCGGGCCGGTCGCTCCCCGTGTCCAGCGGCTCCCTGGCCACGCGCTGGGTCGGCACGTACGCCTGTGCCGCCTCCGGCGTCCGCCCCTCCATCGCGTCGAGCAGCATCCGCTCGGCCTCGTCGGCGCGCGGACGGTGCGCCGGGTCCTTGCGCAGCAGGGCCACGATGACGGGCGCCAGCGGACCCGCCTTCTCCGGGTGCGGCGGCTCCTCGGTCACCACGGCCTGCATGGTGCTGATCGGGGAGGTGCGGCGGAACGGCGACGTGCCCTCCACCGCCGTGTACAGGGTCGCGCCGAGGGACCAGAGGTCGGAGGCGGGGCCCGGGTCACCGCCCCGTACCCGCTCGGGCGCCAGATAGTCGATGGAGCCAACGAGTTCACCGGTACGGGTGATCGTCGAGTCCCCCTCGATCGCCGCGATCCCGAAGTCGGTGATCAGGACGCGCCCGTCGCGCGCGAGGAGCACGTTGCCCGGCTTGACGTCCCTGTGCAGCACCCCGGCCGCGTGCGCGGCGCGCAGCGCGCCGAGGACGTGCAGCCCGATCCTGGCGGCCTCGCGGGGCTCGATCGGACCCGCCTCCTTGGCGGCGTCGGCGAGCGAGGGCCCGTCGACGTACTGCATCACGATCCACGGCCGGTCGTCGTGCTCCAGGACGTCGTGGACGGTCACCACACCCGGGTGCGTGATCCGCGCGGCGGCCCGTGCCTCCTTCTGCGTACGGGCGTGCAGGACGAGCCGGTCGGCCTCCGCCACGAACCGGCCCGCCGTCAACTCCTTGACGGCCACCACGCGGTGCAGCACCTCGTCGTGGGCGCGCCAGACCTTGCCCATGCCGCCGCGTCCGATGGACTCGCCCAACCGGTAGCGACCGGCCAGCAACAGCCCCGATCCTGTGCTCTGAGAATGTTCCACTTGCCCCCGCCCGTTCCTTCGGATGCCAGGTTACGGAGGGGGGCACGGGCGGCGGAACCTCGGGGCGCTCATAGGAACAGCACTGTGACCGGGGGCTGGTGGCGTTCACGCGCTCGGACCGACACCCGGGCCGGGGCTCCGCGCCTGCTCGGCCCGGTTCAGCGCCCCGGCCGGAACGCCTTGGTGGCCTCCCCGAAGATCTCCGAGACCTTGTCACGCTCACTGTCCGGGCCGATGACCAGCACGACGTAGTACCGGCCGCCGTCGATCCGGGCGAGATTGCGCACGAACACCTCGCGGCCCGTGCCGTCCAGCCAGACGTAGTGGCCCTCGGCCGTCGGCGTCTGGCCGATGTCCACCCGCCGGGCCCTCTCCACCCGCGACCAGCTCGACGTCCGCCACGGCTCCAGTTCGCGTTCCCGCGTGCTCTGGTACTCCAGCGGATCGGAGCCGTTGTCACGGACGCTGTCCCGGCCGGGCACCACGATCATCGTGAAGTCGCCGCCGACGAAGCGCACTTGCCCGGCATCGTTGATCGGGCTGCGCCGCCATCCGTTCGGCACCCCGATCCGGAACCCCTCCGGGTCCTGGCGCAGCGCGTACCCGGCGGCGAGCGCGGGAGCCGAGGGATCCGCGGCGGGCGGGGTCGTGCGCGGCGCGGCGGGCGGCGACGCCGTGCCCGTGGACGGACGGCTCGTCGGCGTCGGCGCGGTGGTGGCCGGGGTCCGGCCGGCCGTGGGGGTCGCCCCGGTGGCCGGTCCGGTGGGCGTCTCCCCCTCGCCGGGCAGGAAGAGGACGGCGTACGCGACGGCGCCGCCGAGCAGGAGGAGGACGAGGACCAGGAGCGTACGACCGAGGGCACGCGGGGAGCCCGACGGCCGGGAGGACGACGGGCGCGGGCCACGGGGCGACCGGGGGGCCCGCTGCGGAATCTCCTCGTGGAACGACTCCTGATACGGCTCGTGGAACGGCGCGCGGGAGGACTCGCGTGCGGACTCGCGGAACTCCCCACGGCCTTCGGGCGGTACGGGGGCGGAGCCACGCTCGTGCGGGTGAGCGTCCTCGCGGTGGGCCGGACGCGGGTCCTTGCCGCGCTTGTGGCGGTGGCGGCCCGCCCCCGCTCCTCCGCGTCGGCGGCGCACCAGCTCGCCGCGTCGGCGCACGATCGGCAGCCGCTTCCCGTCGTAGGACGGCGGCGGCACGACTCCGGCACCGACCTCCGGCTCCGGCGCCGAACGCACCAGGGAACGCAGCCAGCCGCGCAGTTCCTCGAAGTCGGGCCGCTCCGTGGGGTCCTGGCGCAGCAGCGACTCCACGACCGGGCGGAGGGGACCGCACTCCTCGGCGAAGGCGGGCGGTTCGGCGCAGACCAGCTGGACGAGCTCGGCGGCGCTGTCCTCCGGGTAGGGGGCGTGGCCCTGGACGGCCCGGTAGAGGAGCGCGCCGAGCGCCCACAGGTCGGTGGCGGGGCCGATGGGCGGGGCCAGTTGCCAGTTCTCGTGGACGGGGCCTGCCTGCTCGGGCGCCCAGCGCTCGGTGACGGCGCCGACGACCGCGATACGGGTCTGGCGGGCGCGCTCGGCGGCGAGCCGGGTGGTGGGGCCGCGGTCCGGCTGCGCGGGGACGGCGGCACGCGCGGTGGCCGGAGCCTCCTCCCGGCCGCCGGCGGGGACCGGGAGCCGCGCGGGGTCGGGGGTCGCCGCCCGGTACCCGGCGGGCAGCGCCGGACGGCCCGAACCGGGCAGCACGGGACCACGGTCGCGACCCGAACCGCCACCGCCCCCGGCCGGGACCGGCCCTGAAGCGTCCCGCGACGCGTGCGGGCCGTCGCTCCAGCTTCCGGCCAGCATCACCCGCGGTGGCGGGTCCGCCTGAGGGCCGCCGCCGTACGGTTCCTCGCCGTCGTCCTCGTCGTCCTCGTCCGCCACCCGCGCCCACCACTGCGGCTCGGGCGCGCCGGCCGCCTGCGCGGTCGGTGCGGGGGGCAGCTCGGGCGGGTCCGCGGGCGCGGGGCGCTGGACGGGGAGCGCCCCGGTCTCACTGAGCCTGGCCGCGGCGCGGGCACCTGCCCGGTAGGCGGCGATGGCCCCGGCCCGCGCGGCGCGCACGTCGGCGGTGGGCGGCGCGGCGGCGGGCTGCGTCCGGGCGGTGGGCGGCACGGACCGGCCGTAGGGGTCGGCACCGTAAGGGGGCTCGCTGTCGCCCGCCCGGAGACCGTCGGGCTCGGGCGCGTCGGGGTGGGCGTCGTCGGGGCCGGCGGAGTCGGGGTCGTACGCGTCGGGACCGTACGAGTCGGCGGCGTAGGTGTCGGGTCCGTACGACTCGGGGCCGTAGGTGTCGGGGCGGTACGACTCGGCCGGGTAGGTGTCCGGGCCGTACGTGTCAGGACCGGCGTCACGGCCGTACGTGTCACGGCCGTACGACTCGGCTGCGTAGGTGTCCGGGCCGTAGGTGTCGGGGCCGGAGGACTCAGGGCCGTACCCCTCGGGGTCGTACCCGTCACGGCCGTGCGTATCAGGACCGTGGGCATCGTCCAGGTCGTACGGGTCAGGGCCGTACGGCTCGGCCGGGTAGGCGTCCGGGCCGTACGTGTCGACGCCGTGGCCGTAGCCCTGGCCCTCCCCCGGTTCCTCGGTCTCGTCCGCCCCGTAGGGGATCTGCTCGGCCGTCATGAGCGGCCCCGGCTCCGGCTCCGCTCCCTGGTCCTCCGGTACCGGCGCGTACCCGCAGAGGGCCTCCTCCGCGGCGCCGACCGCGAGGCCCGTGAGGACCACGCGGCCGTCGTCGCAGACGAGCACGGTCCGGGAGGTGATGTTCCGGTGGACCCAGCCGTGGGCGTGGAGCGCGCGCAGGGCGGTGAGGACGTCGGCGCCGATCTCGGCGGCCCGGTACGGGTTCAGGGGGCGCTCGGCGAGGAGCGCGGACAGCGGTCTGGCCGCCACGCGTTCGCTCACTATCCACAGCGAGCCGGCCTCCGCGAAGACGTCGAAGACCTGGTCGAGGAGGGGATGGTCGGGAATCTGCGCGGCGGCCTGGGCCGCCTCGATCGCCCGGCGGACGACGGGCTCGGCCGGACGGCGGGTCGCCCGCCCCCCGCCGCCGTGGGGACCTGCCCGGTCACCCTCGTCGTCGACCACCTCCGCGTCGACGAACTCCGGCAGCGGCACCTGGCGGACCAGGACCTCCTGCCCGCTGTACGTGTCGAAGGCGCGCGTCTCGGTCGGGTCGTACACGTCCGCGTCCGCGTCCGCCGGTGGCAGCGGCAGGCGGTAGCGGTCCGCGAGCACCCTTCCCGCGTAGTCGTCCATGACGCCTCCCCACGCGCGCACGCTGTCCCCCGTGGACCCGCCGATCCCTCAGGATCGGACGGGATCACGAGAGTCCGACAATTCCGGTCCGGCACCGCGCAGTTAACGGTTCTTTTCGGCTGCGAACGGTCCTCGAACTCTCACGATACGTGCGCCGGTCAGTCCTTGGGGCTGAACGTGGCGAACGCCGTCTCCCGCAGCGTCCGGCACTCCGCACCGTTCCACTCCTCCGCCTTGCAGCTGATCATGATGGAGTAGCCGTGCTTGGCGTCCACCTTGAAGCCGCGGTTGAGCACATGGACACGCATGCCCTGCTGGACGCGCTCGAACTCCCAGTCGGCGACGGTCGGGTAGCCCTTGTACGAGACCGTCCTGATGCCGACGTGCTTGTAACCCTTGCTGGTGGCGGCGACACCTATCTTGCCCAGCTCCCAGGCGGCCGCGGCGTCGTCCTTCGGACTGGCGTTGAAGTCGACCTGGACGCGCGGGAAGCCTCCGCTCTCGCTGAATATCCCGCCGCCGCTGTAGCCCGGTATGGCACGCACCGTGAAGGTCGACGGCATCGCCATGGAGAAGTGCCAGCGCTCGTTGGTGACGAGGCTGTAGCCCGCGGGGAGCTGCGCGCCCGTGCCGCTGCCGGGCTTCCCGGACGGCGTGACGCCGTCGCCGTTCGACCCTCCGGTGGAACCCGTCGTGCCGGTGGTCCCCGTGGACCCCGTGGCGCCGTTGTCTCCGGGCTGCGCGCCGCCCTGCTGGCCGGGGCCGCCGGGTGTCTGGCCCTTGCCGCCGTCGGAGCCGCCGGATCCGCCGGAGGCGTCACCGCCGGCCGAGGCACCGGCCGAGGCCGTGGTGCCGCCGGTCTCCTTGCCCTGGTTGTTCTCGTCCCCGCCACCGCTGAGGGAGACCGCGAAGATCGTCCCGAGCAGGGCGATGACGACGACGGCGGCGATGATCACCAGCGTGCGGCGCGGTACGACATCGGTCAGCGGCGCGCGGGCCGCGACCGGGCGGCCCCCTCCGCGCCGTGCGGGGTCGCCCGCACTCGTACGCGCACCGGCGCCCGTCCTCGACCGCGCACCCGCCGCGGGTTCGGCCTTCACGGAGGCCGCCGCGTTGCGCACGGACTTCAGGGCGCCCCGCATCCGGTCGGCGGCCGCGTCGGGCGCGCCCTGGTCGGCGGCCGGGACCACCGGCGTCCGCTCGGGACGCGGCGGCAGCGGTACGACCATGGTGGCCTCGGGGGAGGTCTCCGGGGTCGCCACCGTGGGCGCGTCGAGCACGGCACGCAGCAGGACGCGCGCGCCGGCGTCGTCGAGCCGCTGGGCCGGGTCCTTGGCGAGGAGACCGTAGATGACCTTCTCGAGCTCGGGTCCGGCGTTCTTCGGCGGGTCGACCGACTCGGTCATCACCGCCGTGAGGGTGGCGATGGCGGAGCCCTTGTCGTACGGCGGGCTGCCCTCGACCGCCGCGTACAGGAGCCCGCCGAGCGACCACATGTCGGCCGCGGGGCCGGGCTTGTGGCCGCGGGCGCGCTCCGGCGAGATGTACGAGGGGGCGCCGACGAGCATGCCGGTGGAGGTGATCGAGGGGTCGCCCTCCACCTGGGCGATGCCGAAGTCGGTGAGGACGACCCGGCCGTCATCGGCGATCAGGACGTTGGACGGCTTCACGTCGCGGTGCAGGATGCCCTCGCGGTGTGCCGAACGCAGCACGTCGAGGATGGCAAGGCCGACCTCGGCGGCGCGCCGGGGCGTGAGCGTGCCGTCCTCGCGCACGGCGTCCGCGAGGGACTTGCCCTCGATCAGCTCCATGACGATCCACGGGCGGTCGTCCTCGTCGACGACGTCGTACACCGTCACCGCGCCGTTGTTGCGGATCCGGGCGATGGCCTTCGCCTCACGCAGGGTCCGGGTGATGAGGCGGCGCTTCTCGTCCTCGTCGATGCTGGTGGGGAAGCGGAGTTCCTTCACGGCGACGGTACGGCCGAGGGTCTCGTCGACCGCGCGCCACACGGTGCCCATGCCGCCGCGTCCGAGGACCACGCCGAGGCGGTAGCGGCCCGCCAGGAGGCGGCCCTCTCCGGCCGGGGCCTTGCGCGGCCTGTCGCCGCCGGTGCCGCGCGCGGTGCCCGGCGCCGGCCGGCGGCCGCTCTCGCCGTCACCGTCGCCCGCGCCGAACCCGGCGCGTCCGGTCGACGGCTCGGTCCCGCGCAGCCGCCCGGCCGTACCGGCGTCCTCGCCCCGGCTCCCGCCCGAACCCGCCGCACCGTCAGGCGACACGCCGTCAGAGCCCGCACCGTCGACCGCGCTCTCCGCCACGCCCATCGAACCGCCCGCATCGACCGAACCGTCCGGGTCCGCAGCTCCCACGGCGTGCTCCGAACCACCCGAGGCACCCGAACCGACCGAACCGCCCGTACCAGCCGGACGACCCGAGTCAGCCGAACTACCCGAGGCACCCGAACCAGCCGCACCGTCCACGCCGCCCGAACCGTCCGAGCCCGCAGCTCCCACAGCGTCCTCCGAACCCCGCGCGCCCCGCGCCTCGCCGGTGCCCTCCGGGACACCGCTGCCCACCGGGTTGCCGGCCTCGCCCGCACCCTGCCTGACCTGCGGGTCCTTCGGGTCCCGCACCGGTTCACGCGCGGCCGGGACCGCTCCTCGGTCGCCCTCGGTGGCGGCCCCCGCGGCGGCGTCCCGCCCGGGGTCCTTCGCCTTGTCCCGCGACTGCTCCGCCTCCGACATGCGTCCCCTCTGCGATCCCTGATCTTCGCCGCGTCTGCCGCTTTCCGCCCGATGCGGTAACCCGCCCTGGAAGAGAGGCCATTGTCCCTCACCTCGGGACGGGCGGCGCCCCCGGGTCCGTACTCCGGGATTGACGACGCCCCCGCACGCCCCCAGGTTCCCACCCGGCGCGTGCGCCCCGAGGTCCTGTCAGATCGGCACGATGTCCGGCGCCCCGAGCCGGGCGGCGTCCGCCGTCAGGTCGTCGGGCTGCCGCTGCGACTCCCGCTCCGCCTCGACCCGCTTCCGGTAGTGCTCGACCTCCTTCTCGATCTGGTGCTCGTCCCAGCCGAGCACCGGGCCCATGAGTTCCGCGCACTCGCGTGCGCTGAGCGTGCCGCGGTCGAAGGTCTCGATGGAGATCCGGGTCCGCCGGGTCAGGACGTCGTCGAGGTGGCGCGCGCCCTCGTGCGAGGCGGCGTAGACGATTTCGGCGCGCAGGTAGTCGTCGGCGGCCGCGAGCGGCTCGCCGAGTGCGGGGTCCTCGGCGATCAGGTCGAGGATCTCCTCCGTCATGGAGCCGTAGCGGTTGAGGAGATGCTCGACCCGGACGACGTGGAGGCCGGTCCGCGCGGCGATCCTGGCCCGCGCGTTCCACAGGGCCCGGTACCCCTCGGCGCCGAGCAGCGGGGTGTCCTCGGTGACGCAGGGGGCGACGCGCTGGTCGAGGGCGTGCACCGCCTCGTCGACGGCGTCCTTGGCCATGACGCGGTACGTCGTGTACTTGCCGCCGGCCACCACGACCAGGCCGGGGACCGGGTGGGCGACGGTGTGTTCGCGCGAGAGCTTGCTCGTGGCGTCCGACTCGCCGGCGAGCAGGGGCCTCAGGCCCGCGTAGACGCCTTCGACGTCGTCGCGGGTGAGCGGGGTGCCGAGCACCGTGTTCACATGCTCCAGGAGGTAGTCGATGTCCGCGCTGGACGCCGCCGGGTGGGCCTTGTCGAGGTCCCATTCGGTGTCGGTGGTGCCGACGATCCAGTGACGTCCCCAGGGGATCACGAAGAGCACGGACTTCTCGGTGCGCAGGATGAGCCCGGTGGTGGAGTGGATGCGGTCCTTGGGGACCACGAGGTGGATGCCCTTGGAGGCGCGGACGTGGAACTGGCCGCGCTCCCCGATGAGGGCCTGGGTGTCGTCGGTCCACACGCCGGTGGCGTTGACGATCTGGCGGGCGCGGATCTCGTACGCCACGCCGGCCTCGACGTCCTGGACGCGGGCGCCGACGACCCGCTCCCCCTCGCGCAGGAAGCCGATGACACGGGCCCTGCTCGCGGCCAGGGCGCCGTAGGAGGCGGCGGTGCGGACGAGGGTGGTGACGAAGCGCGCGTCGTCCATCTGGGCGTCGTAGTACTGGAGGGCGCCGACCAGGGCGTCCTTCTTGAGGCAGGGGGCGACCCGCAGGGCGCGGCTCCGGGAGAGGTGCCGGTGGACGGGGAGCCCCCGGCCGTGGCCCGAGGAGAGGGACATCGCGTCGTACAGCGCGACGCCGGAGCCCGCGTAGAACCGCTCCCAGCCCTTGTGCTGGAGCGGGTACAGGAACGGGACCGGCTTCACCAGATGGGGCGCGAGCCGCCCCAGGAGCAGGCCGCGCTCCTTGAGGGCCTCCCTGACCAGGGCGAAGTCCAGCATCTCCAGGTAGCGCAGGCCGCCGTGGATGAGTTTGCTCGACCGGCTCGACGTGCCGGAGGCCCAGTCGCGCGCCTCGACGAGGCCGGTGGAGAGGCCTCTCGTGACGGCGTCGAGTGCCGTCCCGGCGCCCACCACTCCGGCACCGACGACCAGCACGTCCAGCTCGCGCTCCGCCATCGCCGCCAGCGCTTCGGCGCGCTCTGCGGGTCCCAGTGTCGCTGTCCTCACGGCTGCCGCCTCCCGTCGTCCCCCGTCTGTCCCGCACACGCCGTACGCACACCAGCCCTGCGCACACGTGCCGCGAACCGGGCCCGTGTGGTCCGGCTCACAGCTCGATTCTGTCCCGCCCCCGCGACTTCAGCCACCGCCTCGCGGCCGACCTGTGGATAACACTCGGCGACCTTCGACCACACAATGCCGCATATCGGTCATATTTACGCCTAGTCTGACATTGCGCTCGACCCGTTCTGTCCACCGGGCTTGCGCCCCGCGTCCCCTCCGGCTACTGGGAAGGACGGCCCACCCCCATGCCCGCTGATCTCGCCGTCATCGGCCTCGGCCACCACGGACTCCCCCTCGCCCAGGCCGCCACCGCCGCAGGCATCGACACCATCGGCTACGACACCGACCCACGACCCGTCGCCGAGCTCGCCGCGGGCCGCTCCCCCGTCGACGGCTCGCTCTCCGTCCCCGAGATCCGCCGGATGCTCTCCGGCGGCTTCCGGCCGACCGCCGATCCCGCCGAGCTCGGCCGGGTCCGCACCGCCGTCCTCTGCGCGCCGACCCCCCTCGGCCCCGACCGCGCGCTCGACCTCACCGCCGTCACCGACTCCGCGCGCGTGCTCGCCGCGCGGCTGCGCCCCCACACCACCGTCCTCCTCGAGTCGCCGGCCCCCCCGGGCACCACCGAGGGCCTGCTTCGCGACCTCCTGGAGACGGGCTCGGGTTTGCGCGCCGGACGCGACTTCCACCTCGCGTACTCCCCCGGCCGCCTCGATCCCGGGAGCCGCACCCACGGGTTCGCCGGCACCCCCAAGGTCATCGGCGGCCTCACCCCGGCCTGCACCGAATCCGCGGCCGCCTTCTACGGCCGGCTCACCGACAAGGTGGTACGCGCGCGTGGCCCCCGGGAGGCGGAGACGGTCAAGCTCCTGGAGACCAACTTCCGGCACGTCAACATCGCCCTGGTCAACGAGATGTCGGTGCTCTGCCACGAACTCGGCGTCGACCTGTGGGACGTCATCCGCTGCGCCGAGACCAAGCCCTTCGGCTTCCAGGCCTTCCGGCCGGGCCCGGGCGTCGGCGGGCACGGCGCCCCCGTCGACACCGTCGGCGCCCACCGGCCGCTCCGTCTCGTCGAACTCGCCGGGCAGGTCAACGAACGCATGCCGCGGTACGTCGTCCAGCGCGCCGCCACCCTGCTCAACGAGCACGGCAAGTCGGCCCGCGGCGCCCGGATCCTCCTCCTGGGCATCACGTACAAGCCGGACCTGTCCGACCGTCAGGGCTCCCCCGCCGACGAGATCGCCCGCCGCCTCATGGACCTGGGCGCGGCCGTCAGCTACCACGACCCGCACGTCCCCGACTGGCGCGTCCGCGACCTGCCCGTCCCCCGCGCCGACTCCCTCTACGAGGCCGCCGCCCACGCCGACCTGACGATCCTGCTCCAGCACCACCGCACCTACGACCTCCAGGGCCTCTCGGTCAAGGCCCAACTCCTCCTCGACACCAGAGGAGCCACCCCGGCCGGAGCGGCCCACCGCCTCTGAGCAGGTGAGCAGCGCGTGAGGAGCACGCGGGGACTACGCCAGAAGTCCGCGCAAGGTGCCCGGAAAGCGCACGAAAGGGGCCTCGCACCACGGTCGGTGCGGGGCCCCTTCGCGTACAGGACGGCTGTCAGCGCTTGTGCTGTGCGTCCGCGACCGTGACCTCGACGCGCTGGAACTCCTTGAGTTCGCTGTAGCCCGTCGTCGCCATCGAGCGGCGCAGGGCGCCGAAGAAGTTCATCGAGCCGTCCGGGATGTGCGACGGGCCGGCGAGGATCTCCTCGGTGGTGCCGACGATGCCCAGGTCGACCAGCTTGCCGCGCGGCACGTCCTCGTGGACGGCCTCCATGCCCCAGTGGTGGCCCTTGCCGGGCGCGTCCGTGGCGCGGGCCAGCGGGGAGCCGATCATGACCGAGTCGGCGCCGCAGGCGATGGCCTTCGGCAGGTCGCCGGACCAGCCGACACCGCCGTCGGCGATGACGTGCACGTACCGGCCGCCGGACTCGTCCATGTAGTCGCGGCGGGCCGCGGCCACGTCGGCGACCGCGGTCGCCATCGGGACCTGGATGCCGAGCACGTTGCGGGTGGTGTGCGCCGCGCCGCCGCCGAACCCGACGAGGACACCCGCCGCGCCGGTACGCATCAGGTGCAGGGCCGCGGTGTACGTGGCGCAGCCGCCGACGATGACCGGGACGTCGAGCTCGTAGATGAACTGCTTCAGGTTCAGCGGCTCGGCCGCGCCCGAGACGTGCTCGGCGGAGACCGTCGTACCGCGGATGACGAAGATGTCCACGCCGGCGTCGACGACGGCCTTCGAGAACTGCGCGGTGCGCTGCGGGGAGAGCGCGGCGGCGGTGACGACACCGGAGTCGCGCACCTCCTTGATGCGCTGCCCGATCAGCTCTTCCTTGATCGGGGCGGCGTAGATCTCCTGCAGACGGCGGGTCGCGGTCGCCTCGTCCATCTCGGCGATCTCGTCCAGCAGCGGCTGCGGGTCCTCGTACCGGGTCCAGAGGCCCTCCAGGTTGAGGACGCCCAGGCCGCCCAGCTCGCCGATGCGGATGGCCGTCTGCGGCGAGACGATCGAATCCATCGGCGCGGCCAGGAACGGCAGCTCGAACCGGTAGGCGTCGATCTGCCAGGCGATCGAGACCTCCTTCGGGTCCCGGGTGCGCCGGCTCGGGACGATGGCGATGTCGTCGAACGCGTACGCCCTGCGGCCGCGCTTGCCGCGCCCGATCTCGATCTCAGTCACGATGTGTGGCCTTTCCCTCTACGTCTGCGCCTACCAGTATCCCCGACACAAGCGTGGGGGGGGGGGGGGGGCCCCCCCCCCCCCCCCCCCCCCCCCGGGGGGCGGGGTTTTTTGTGGGGGGTTTTGGGGGGGCCGCCCGGGAGGGGGGGTGGTGGGGGGGGGGGGGCGTGT
>NZ_JBHXSA010000022.1:122295-135293 GCF_042716475.1 Streptomyces sp. NPDC058671
TGTGCCCTTCCCCTCCCGTACGGCGCCAACCATAATCCCCCACACCCGCGGGGGGGGGGGTCCCGCCCACATCCCGCACCCGCCCCCACGCGTCGCGCTGTGTTACTTCCTGCTGTAGTTCGGCGCCTCGACCGTCATCTGGATGTCGTGCGGGTGGCTCTCCTTGAGACCCGCCGAGGTGATGCGGACGAACCGGCCGTTCGCCTGGAGCTCCGGAACCGTGCGGCCGCCGACGTAGAACATCGACTGACGCAGACCGCCCACCAGCTGGTGGACGACGGCCGAGAGCGGGCCGCGGTAGGGCACCTGGCCCTCGATGCCCTCGGGCACGAGCTTCTCGTCGGAGGCCACGCCCTCCTGGAAGTAGCGGTCCTTGGAGAAGGAGCGCTGCTCGCCCCGGGACTGCATGGCGCCGAGCGAGCCCATGCCGCGGTACGACTTGAACTGCTTGCCGTTGATGAACTGCAGCTCGCCCGGGGACTCCTCGCAGCCCGCGAGCAGCGAGCCGAGCATCACCGTGTCGGCACCGGCGACCAGTGCCTTGGCGATGTCGCCGGAGTACTGCAGACCGCCGTCGCCGATGACCGGGACGCCCGCGGCCCTGGCGGCGAGGGAGGCCTCGTAGATCGCGGTGACCTGCGGGACGCCGATGCCGGCGACCACGCGGGTGGTGCAGATGGAGCCGGGGCCCACGCCGACCTTGATGCCGTCGACACCGGCGTCGATCAGCGCCTGGGCACCGTCGCGGGTGGCGATGTTGCCGCCGATGACGTCGACGGAGGAGTTCGACTTGATCTTGGCGACCATCTCGCCGACCAGGCGGGAGTGGCCGTGGGCGGTGTCGACGACGATGAAGTCGACGCCCGCCTCGATCAGGGCCTGGGCACGCTCGAACGCGTCACCGGCGACACCGACGGCCGCGCCGACGAGCAGGCGGCCTTCCTTGTCCTTGGCGGCGTTCGGGTACTTCTCGGCCTTGACGAAGTCCTTGACCGTGATGAGGCCCTTGAGGATGCCGGTGTCGTCGACCAGCGGCAGCTTCTCGATCTTGTGGCGGCGGAGCAGCTCCATGGCGTCCACGCCGGAGATGCCGACCTTGCCGGTGACCAGCGGCATCGGGGTCATGACCTCGCGCACCTGGCGGCTGCGGTCCGACTCGAAGGCCATGTCGCGGTTGGTGACGATGCCGAGGAGCTTGCCGGCCTGGTCGGTCACCGGGACGCCGCTGATGCGGAACTTCGCGCAGATCGCGTCGGCCTCGCCCAGCGTCGCGTCCGGGTGGACCGTGATCGGGTCGGTGACCATGCCGGACTCGGAGCGCTTCACCAGGTCGACCTGGTTGGCCTGGTCGGCGATGGAGAGGTTGCGGTGCAGGACACCCACGCCGCCCTGTCGCGCCATGGCGATCGCCATGCGGGACTCGGTGACCTTGTCCATGGCGGCGGAGAGCAGCGGGATGTTCACCCGCACGTTCTTCGAGATGTACGAGGCGGTGTCGATCTGGTCGGGCGCCATGTCGGACGCGCCCGGCAGCAGCAGCACGTCGTCGTAGGTCAGCCCGAGTGTCGCGAATTTCTCGGGCACTCCGTCGACGTTGGCAGTCATGACACCTTCCCAAATGGCCTTGATCGGTGCGGGACGTCCATGCTAACGGGCCGAAGCGGTGTCTCATTCCACGAGCAAGATCGGCGGGAAGCTTTGGACGTTCACACGTGTACGAAAGGGATGACGGGGCCCGCCGAGGCTTACTGCTCGGCCAGCGCCCTGAGCCGGCTGAGCGCACGGTGCTGCGCGACCCGGACGGCGCCCGGGGACATGCCGAGCATCTGCCCGGTCTCCTCGGCGGTCAGGCCGACCGCGACCCGGAGCACGAGCAGTTCGCGCTGGTTCTCCGGCAGGTTGGCGAGCAGCTTCTTGGCCCACTCGGCGTCGTCGCTGAGGAGCGCGCGCTCCTCGGGGCCGAGGGAGTCGTCGGGCCGCTCGGGCATCTCGTCGGAGGGGACGGCCGTGGACCCCGGGTGCCGCATGGCGGCCCGCTGGAGGTCGGCGACCTTGTGTCCCGCGATGGCGAAGACGAAGGCCTCGAAGGGCCTGCCCGTGTCCTTGTAGCGCGGCAGCGCCATGAGGACGGCGACGCAGACCTCCTGGGCCAGGTCCTCGACGAAGTGCCGGGCGTCGCCCGGCAGCCGGTTGAGCCGGGTGCGGCAGTACCGCAGGGCGAGCGGGTGGACACGCGCGAGCAGGTCGTGCGTGGCCTGGGCGTCGCCGTCGACCGCGCGGTGGACGAGCGCGCCGATCTCCCCGCGCCCGGAGGGCATGGGGGATACCGCGGTCTCGTCGTCGCGCATCGCTCCATGGTGCCCCGACGCTTTCGCGTTCGCGGCACCGCCTCCGTAGTTGTGCACCGAAGCGTTATGAGCAGGTGCGCCGGAACTCATCTCCCGCGCCCTCCCCTCCCGCTCGATCGACTCGTCCCCGAGGAACTCCACATCTCAAGGATGCGGCATACGGCGGGGAAGTGACACAAGCCCACCCCGTCCACCCCACGACGGACGCGGACGAGGACGGGGATGTGGCCGGTGACCTGCGATTCAGCGGACCAGGCCCCAGCGGAATCCGAGGGCGACCGCGTGCGCCCGGTCAGAGGCGCCCAACTTCTTGAAGAGACGTCGGGCGTGGGTCTTGACGGTGTCCTCGGAGAGGAAGAGTTCGCGCCCGATCTCCGCGTTGGACCGGCCGTGGCTCATGCCTTCGAGGACCTGGATCTCGCGCGCGGTGAGGGTGGGCGCGGCGCCCATCTCGGCCGAACGGAGCCGGCGCGGGGCGAGCCGCCAGGTGGGGTCGGCCAGCGCCTGGGTGACGGTGGCCCGCAGTTCGGCGCGCGAGGCGTCCTTGTGGAGATAGCCGCGGGCACCGGCGGCGACCGCGAGGGCGACGCCGTCGAGGTCCTCGGCGACCGTGAGCATGATGATGCGGGCGCCGGGGTCCGCGGAGAGCAGCCGGCGGACGGTCTCCACGCCGCCCAGACCGGGCATGCGCACGTCCATCAGAATCAGGTCCGAGCGGTCCGCGCCCCAGCGGCGGAGGACTTCCTCGCCGTTGGCCGCGGTGGTCACGCGCTCGACACCGGGCACGGTCGCGACCGCGCGGCGGAGCGCCTCTCGGGCAAGCGGGGAGTCGTCGCAGACGAGGACGGATGTCATGCGTGACCTCCGCGGCTCTCGCAGCTGTTGCGCGTCACCTTGAGCCTCCAGGGCTGTACGTAATCGTCACCTGTGCGATTGACGCCCTCGGACACCTGCCCGAGCGCTTGTTCCTTCAACCGCCTCCGCACACTCAACGACGGTCACTCGAAAGAGTTACGGGCCGGACGGCAGCCTTCGGCACTCTACGTGAGGGGCCGTGTGCGGAGGAGAGCGACGCGAGCCTTCTGCCCTCCATCGAGGTGGACTGCCCCATTTAGCGGGATTTCTTCCCTTTTCGCAGTGTCTGTGGCTAGATTCGCAATGAGTCATATTTACATCTACTTAGACAGTAGGTGTACCGACCCGGACCCGCGGGAACACGAGGAGCCCCGGGCATCAGCCATCCACCCGCCCACCTATCCGTTCGACACGGTTTCAAGGGGACTAGCGCAATGGCAGATTTCTCCCGCCTTCCCGGACCCAACGCCGACCTGTGGGACTGGCAACTCCTCGCGGCCTGCCGCGGGGTCGACAGCTCCCTGTTCTTCCACCCGGAGGGAGAGCGCGGCGCGGCACGGAGTGCGCGTGAGAACTCGGCGAAAGAGGTCTGCATGCGGTGCCCGGTACGCGCGGAGTGCGCGGCACACGCACTCGCCGTACGGGAGCCCTACGGCGTATGGGGCGGCCTCACCGAGGACGAACGCGAAGAGCTCATGGGACGCGCGCGCAATCGCCTGATCACCGCGGCGCCGACGACGGCGCCGGGCGCGTCCTCCATGACGACGTCGGCGTCGGCCGGGAGCCGGCCGACCGTGGAACGTATGTGAAGGAACGTTTTTCCAACTAGCCGTACAGAAGGGACGCGCCCGCTTCGGACCGCGCTCACGCGCGCGTCGCACGTTCCCTACGCGCGCGTGGCGGCGCGGCTCAGCTCGTCGAGCGTGGCGGCCACGGCCGGGACCATGGCGAGGTCGGGCAGCGTCAGGGCCACGATCTCCCGCTCCACGGCGGGCTCCACGGCCACGGTCCGCGCCCCCTTGGGCCGTACGGACTCGATGGCGAGTTCCGGCAGGACCGCCACGCCGAGGCCCGCGCCGACGAGGCCCACCACGGCCGGGTAGTCGTCGGTGGCGAAATCGATACGAGGGGTGAAGCCCGCCTCCTCGCAGACGTCCACCAGCTGACGGCGACAGCGCGGACAGCCCGCGATCCAGGACTCCTCCGCGAGTTCCGCGATGCCCACCGACTCCGCGTCGGCGAGCCGGTGCCCCTCGGGGACCAGGCCCACCAGACGGTCGGCGAGGATCGGCCGGACGACCAGGTCGTCCCATTCGGCCTGCCCGGCTCCGTACCGGAAGGCCAGGGCCACGTCGCAGTCGCCGTCGCGGAGCATCTCGATCGAGCGCGGCGGTTCGGCCTCGACCAGCGAGACGCGGGTGCCGGGGTGCGCGGCCCGCAGCGCGGCGAGCGCGGTGGGGACGAGGGTGGAACTGCCGCTGGGGAAGGACACGAGACGGACCCGGCCGGCCCTGAGCCCGGCGATGGCGGCGACCTCCTCCTCGGCGGCGGTGAGGCCGGCGAGGATGCCCGAGGCGTGGCGCACGAGGGCCTCACCGGCCTGGGTGAGACGCATCTCGCGGCCGGTGCGGATCAGCAGCGGCGTGCCGGCGGAGGCTTCGAGGGCCTTCATCTGCTGGCTGACGGCGGGCTGGGTGCAGCCGAGTTCGCGCGCGGCGGCCGAGAAGGAGCCGGTGGCGGCGACGGCGCGCAGGACGCGGAGATGGCGTGCCTCGATCATGCGTTCCAGCATAAGCGAATCTTGGGTGAAGTCGTTCTTATTCGCCCCCGGCTTTGAGACGGCGCCCGTAAAGTGCCCGCATGACCTTGCTGAGTGTGAATGTGGGCCGTGCCAGGACCGTGGACTACGCCGAAGCCGCCTCCGGCCTCACCGCCATCGACAAGCGTCCGGTCGAGGGGCCCGTACGGATCGAGGCCCCCGGCGCGCCCGGTGTCGGGAGGAGCGGGCTCGCCGGGGACACGGTCTGCGACCTGCGGTTCCACGGCGGCGACGACCGGGCCGCGTACGCCTTCGCCCGCGAGGACCTGGACCTGTGGGAGCGGGAGCTCGGCCGGGAGCTCGCCAACGGCTCGTTCGGCGAGAACCTCACCACCCGGGGCGTCGACGTGAACGGGGCGCTGATCGGTGAGCGCTGGCGGATCGGTGACGACGTCGTCCTGGAGGTCACGGGTGGCCGCATCCCCTGCCGTACGTTCGCGGGCTTCGTGCGGGAGAAGGGCTGGGTCCGGCGGTTCACGCAATCACAGGCCGGTCCCGGCGCGCTGCTGCGGGTGATCGTGCCGGGCGAGATCCGCGCCGGCGACCCGGTCACCGTCGTCCACCGGCCCGAGCACGACATCACCGTCGCCCTGCTCCACCGCGCCGCCACCGCCGAACGGACCCTGCTGCCCAGGACCTTGGTCGCCGCCGCATGGATGGAGTCGGGACTCCTCGATCTCGCACGTCAGTACGCGGACAAGTACACCCGCGCGGAGGCGCCGTGAGGGGGCACTACCGTGCCCGTATGACGACTGCACTGATTACGGGCGCCACCGCGGGCATCGGCGCCGCCTTCGCACGGAGACTGGCGGCGGACGGTCACGACGTGGTGCTCGTGGCCCGGGACGTGAAACGGCTCCGCGAGCAGGCGACGGAGCTGCACGACCGGCACGGCGTCGAGGCCGAGGTGCTCGCGGCGGACCTCTCCGAGGAGAAGGGCATCGCCGCCGTCGAGGCCCGGCTCTCGGACCCCAGGCAGCCGGTGGACCTCCTCGTGAACAACGCGGGCTTCGGCAACAAGGGCCGCTTCCTCGAAGTGTCCATGGCCGACGAGTTGACGATGCTCCGGGTGCACTGCGAGGCGGTCCTGCGGCTGACGTCGGCCGCCGCCGCCTCGATGAAGGCGCGGGGGCGGGGCGGGGTGGTGAACGTCGCCTCGGTGGCCGCCTTCGTACCCCGGGGCACGTACGGGGCGTCGAAGTCCTGGGTCGTGCAGTTCACCCAGGGCGCGGCGCGGGACCTGGCGGGCAGTGGGGTGCGCCTGATGGCGCTCTGCCCCGGCTTCGTACGGACCGAGTTCCACGAGCGGGCCGGCATGGGCACGGAGAACATCCCGGGCTGGATGTGGCTCGACGCGGACAAGCTGGTGACGGCGGCTCTGTCGGACCTGGCGCGGGGGAAGACCCTGTCGATCCCGGACCCCCGCTACAAGGCCCTGATGGGTGTGGTGAAGCTGGCGCCGCGCGGTCTGCTGGGCGGGGTCTCCTCGAAGGCGGGCCGCAGGTACGGCCCGAAGTGACCGTCTGGACGGAGCGGGGTCCAGCCTGGTCGTGGGGTCCCTTCCGGGGCGTCGAGGACGAGGGGGCACGGATCTCGGCGCGGCCGTGGCGAGGGGGGCGGAGAGGACCCGGACGCCGGGGGGCGGGGTTCGGGCCCACCACGTCAAGAGGCCGAGATCGAATGATCGAAATATCTCAGCTTTCGATCATTCGGGGTCGGATGTGAACTAGGGTCGGGACACCACGACCACCGCGAGGGGGAACTGCGCCGTGCGCGAGAGTGCTGCCGAACGACACGACCGACTGCTGGCCCTGGTGCGCGAGCGCGGCACCGCCCGCGTCGCCGACCTGGCCGAACGGCTCGGGGTCTCCCCCGTCACCGCCCGCCGCGACGTCGAACTCCTCGCCGGCCGGGGCCTCCTCGACCGGGTGCACGGCCAGGTGTCCTGGCCCCGGCGGCAGGGCGTCCCGACCCCAGGACGCCCCGCCGAGGGCCTGGTCATCGGCCTGCTCGCCCCCTCGGCCACGTACTACTTCGCCGAGGTCATCCGAGGGGCGCACGAGGCGGCCGCCCGCGTCGGCGCCCGGCTCGTGCTCCGCGTCTCGGACTACCGGCCGGAGGAGGACAGGGCCCGCACCGAGGGGCTGCTCGCGGCCGGCGCGCAGGGGGTGCTCGTCGCCCCGGGCTGGCGGGGCCCCGAGGACCGGCTCGCGTACGGGGACTGGCTGGCCGAACTCCCCGTACCGGCCGTCCTCCTGGAGCGCCGGGCCGTACCGGGCAGCCCGCTCGACGGCCTGGACCGGGTGGTGTCCGACCACGGGCACGGCGTCCTGCTCGCCCTGCGCCACCTGCTCGCCCTCGGGCACGCGACGCCGCTGCTCGTGGCGCGCGGGGACTCCCCGACCGCACTCGCGGTGCGCGCCGGATACGCCGAGGCGCTGAGCACGCTGGGCCTCGCGGAACCACGGCCCGTCATCGACTCCGTGCCGGCGGAGGCGGACCCGGAGGGCTTCGAGCGGGCCGTGCGGGCCCTGCACGAGGCGGTCGGCTCGGGCCTCGCGGGCGCGGCCCTGGTCCACAACGACGTGGACGCGATCGAGATCGTGCAGCGCCTCTCCGAGCTGGGCGTCCGGGTGCCGCAGGACCTGGCCCTGATCGCGTACGACGACGAGGTCGCCGCCCTCGCCGACACACCGCTGACGGCGGTCGCCCCGCCCAAGCGGCAAGTGGGTCGGCACGCCACCGAGCTGCTCGTGGAGCGGCTCACCGAGGGCGCCGACGAGAACGCGGCGCGGCGCCATCTGGGCCTGCTGCCGAGGCTGCGGGTGCGGGACTCCTGCGGGGCGCACTCCACACTCTCCATGTGATCTATTTTCGATCAATCAATCTTTCGCTCTTGACTTCGGTCATGAACGGTCACAGGATCACGGCCACAACCTCCGCCGCCTGCCCTCAGGAGCCGTGCCGTGACCCGTAGTTGGAGCAGAACGTCCCGTGTCATAGCCGGCACCGCCACCGCCCTCGCCGTGCTCACGGCCTGCGGCGGCGGCGGTGACGACACCGCGAACAAGGCCGACGGGCCCGTGACCCTCACCTTCTGGGGCTGGGCCAAGGGCTCCAAGGACGTCGTCGACGCCTTCAACGCCTCCCACACCGACATCCAGGTGAAGTTCGAGGAGATCCCCTCCGGCACCGCCGGCGGCTACGCCAAGATCTCCAACGCCGTGAAGGCCGGCAACGCCCCCGACCTCGTCTCCATCGAGTACTCCTCACTCCCCGAGTTCGTCAGCTCCGGCGCCCTCCAGGACATCGGCGGCGAGTTCACCGAGGCCGACCGCGCCGCACTGCTCCCGCAGACCGTCGAACTCACCACCCTCGGCGGCAAAACCTGGGCCGTCCCCTTCGACGCCGCCCCGCAGGCCTTCTTCTACCGCAAGGACCTCTTCGCGACGTACGAGGTCCAGGTCCCCACCACCTGGGACGCGTTCAAGAAGGCCGCCGAGCAGGTCAGGAAGGCCGACGCCAAGGCCCGTATCGCCACCTTCTTCCCCGACGACCCCACCACCTTCGAGGCCATGGCCTGGCAGGCCGGCGCCCAGTGGTTCAAGGCCGAGAACGACACCTGGAAGATCGACACCACCGACGCGGCCACCACGAAGGTCACCGCCTACTGGCAGGGCCTCCTCGACGCCGGACTCGTCCACAAGAACGCCTCCTTCAGCCCCGAATGGACCGGCTCCCTCAAGAACGGCACCACCATCGGCTACCTCGGCGCCTCCTGGGGCGCGGGCGTCCTCAAGGGCACCCTGCCCGAGCAGGACGGCAAGTGGGCCGTCGCCCCCATGCCCAGCTGGGACGGCAAGCCCGCCAGCGGCATGCTCGGCGGCACCTCCTTCGCCGTCACCAAGGACAGCGACAAGAAGGCGGCGGCCGTCACCTTCGCCGAGTGGATGTCCACCACCGAGGACGGCGTCAGGGCCCGGATCGCCTCCGGCACCTCCTCCGCGTTCCCGGCCGCCACCGCGCTGCGCCCCGTCGCCAAGAAGGCCTTCGACGCGAGCTACTACGGCGGCCAGGACATCTACGCCCTGTTCGAGGCCGCGGGCGCCTCCATCCGCCCCGACTGGGCCTGGGGTCCGACCACCGGCACCACCAACACCACGATCAAGGACCACTTCGGCAAGATCGCCCAGGGCGGTCCCGGCATCGCCGACGCCGTCGAGGCCGGTCACGACGCCACCGTCGCCGAGCTCACCAAGCGCGGCCTGAAGGTCGAGGGCTGACCGGGTGAAGGCCCGCACCCGCGCCGCCACGATCCTGCTGACCCCCTTCTTCCTGCTGTTCACCGCGGTGATGGTGGTGCCGATCGGATACGCGGTCTGGCTCAGCCTCTTCACCGAGAAGCAGTCCGGACTGGGCTTCGGCGGCGCCGAGACCGTCTTCACCGGCCTCGACAACTACACCGCGGCGCTGGGTGACCGGGCCTTCCGCGAGGGCTTCGGCATCCTGCTCGGCTACTGCCTGCTCTACATCCCGCTGCTGCTCGCCGGTGCCCTCGGCCTCGCCCTCCTGCTCGACTCGGCACTCGCCCGCGCCCGCCGCTTCTTCCAGCTCGCGCTCTTCCTGCCGCACGCCGTCCCCGGCATCATCGCCGCCCTGATCTGGGTCTACCTCTACACGCCCCAGCTCAGCCCGGTCGTCCAGGCGATGGAGGCCGGAGGCGTCGGCTTCGACTTCTTCTCCCCCGAAGGCGCCCTCCCCAGCGTCGTCAACATCGCCCTGTGGGAGTGGCTCGGCTACAACATGGTCATCTTCTACGCGGCCCTCCAGGCCATCGACCGGTCCGTCCTCGAAGCGGCCACCGTCGACGGGGCCGGCGCCTGGCGCATCGCCTTCTCCGTCAAGATCCCGCTGGTCAAGGCCTCCCTCGCGATGGTCGGCCTCTTCACCGTCATCGGTTCCCTCCAGCTCTTCACCGAGCCGCTGATCCTCAACAAGGGCACCGGCTCCGCCGTCACCTCCACCTGGACGCCGAACATGTACGCCTACACCGCGGCCTTCGACCGCAACGACTACGGACTCGCAGCGGCCGCCTCCGTACTCCTCGCCCTGACGGCGGCGCTGCTCTCCTTCGCCGTGACGCGACTGACCGGCCGGAAGGAGAAGCGCGCGTGAGCAGGCCCCGCACCCCCTCCGTCTGGCTCTCCCGGGCCGCCGTCAACGCCGCCCTTCTCCTCGCCGTCGTCTACATGCTCTTCCCGCTCGTCTGGCTGCTCACCGCCGCCACCAAGGACGCCGGCGGACTCCTCGCCGGAAACGCCTTCTCCTTCGAGGGCTTCGACCTGGGCGGCAACCTCTCCCGGCTCGCCGAGTACGACGACGGCATCTACTTCCACTGGTACCTGAACAGCCTCCTCTACGCCGGAATCGGCGCCCTCGCCTGCTCGCTCGTCAGCGTCGCCGCCGGATACGCCTTCCACGTCTACGACTTCCGGGGCAAGGAGAAGCTCTTCGGCCTCGTCCTCGTCGGCGTGCTCGTCCCCACCACCGCGCTCGCCCTGCCCATGTACCTTCTGGCCAGCGAGGTCGGCGTCGTCAACACCTACGGGGCGGTCCTGATCCCCGTCCTCGTCAACCCCTTCGGCGTCTACCTGTCCCGGGTCTTCTGCGCCGGCTACATCCCCGACGAGGCCCTGGAGGCCGCCCGCATCGACGGGGCCGGCGAACTGCGCGTCTTCTGGTCCATCGGTCTGCGCATGGTGATGCCCGGCTTCGTGACCGTCTTCCTCTTCCAGTTCACCGCCGTCTGGAACAACTTCTTCCTCCCCCTGGTGATGCTGTCGGACCAGAAGCTCTACCCGCTGAGCCTCGGCCTGTACGCGTGGAACAGCAACGCCCACGCGGAGCCCGGCTTCTACCCCCTCGTCGTCACCGGGTCGCTGCTCGCCGTCGTCCCCCTCGTCGTCGCCTTCGTCTCCCTCCAGCGCCACTGGAAGGCCGGTCTGACGGCCGGCAGCGTCAAGTGAGGAGCACAGGTACGACGATGCACCCGACCACTGACAACCGCCCCGCGCTGCTGCTTGCGATGGGCCCGGGCGTCGCCGAACGCCTCCTCACCGACGCCCACCGCACCCGCCTCGCGTCCCTCACCCGCACCGACCCCGACCTGGTGGCCGCCGACCTGACCGCCCCGGATCCCCGCGTCGCCGCCGCCCTGGCGGAGGCCGAGATCCTCCTCACCTGCTGGGGAGCGACCCCGCTCACCGACGAGGTCCTCGACCGCGCGCCGCGCCTGCGGGCCGTCGTCCACGCCGCCGGCTCGGTCAAGCACCACGTCACCGACGCCTGCTGGACCCGGGGCCTGCGCGTCACCTCGGCCGCCGCCGCCAACGCGCTGCCGGTCGCCGAGTACACGCTCGCCGCGATCCTCCTCGCCGGGAAACGGGTCCTCGGTTCGGCCCGGCGGTACGCGGAACTCCGCGCCGACCACGCCTGGCTCACCGAGTCCGCCGACTGGGGCAACTACCGCCGCACGGTCGGCGTCGTCGGCGCCTCCCGCATCGGCCGCAGGGTCGTCGACCTCCTGCGCCCCTTCGACATCGACGTCCTCCTGTACGACCCGTACGTGGAGGTCCCGCCTCCCGGCGTGGAACTGGTGACGGACCTCGACGAGCTGTGCGCCCGCAGTTCGGTCGTCACCGTCCACGCGCCCCAGCTCCCGTCCACGTACCGCATGATCGGCGCGCCCCAGCTCGCCGCGATGCCCGACGGAGCGACCCTCGTCAACACCTCCCGAGGCTCCCTGATCGACGAACAGGCCCTCCTCCCCCACCTCCTCACGGGCCGCCTCCACGCCACCCTGGACGTGACGGACCCGGAGCTCCCGCCCCCCGACTCCCCCCTGTACACCCTCCCGAACGTCCTCCTCACCCCCCACGTGGCGGGCTCCCTGGGCAACGAACTGCACCGGATGGCGGACCAGGCGATCGAGGAGGTGACCCGGTACGCGCGCGGCGAACCCTTCGCCGAGGAGGTACGGGCGTCGGACCTCCAGCGGTCGGCGTGAGGGGGCGGGGGCCGGCGTCTCCCCCTGCCCGGCGGGGGCACCCCACCTAGACTGGAGAGATCCCACCCGGGTCGGGAGGCGTCATGAGCTTCGTGCAAATCATCGACTGCAGGACCAGCCGGGTCGACGACCTGAACCGCCTCATGGATCAGTGGGTCGATCAGACCAAGGGCAAGCGGACCGCCACCCACAGCATCGTCGGCAAGGACCGCTCGGACGCCTCTCACGTCGTGGAGATCGTCGAGTTCCCGTCGTACGACGTGGCCATGCGGAACTCGCAGCTCCCCGAGACCGACCGGATCTTCCGGGAGATGGTCGCGCTCTGCGACGAGATGCCGACCTTCACCGATCTGGACGTGGTGCGGGACGAGGCGCTGTACAAGTCCAGTGCCCGTCGTCTCCTGGAGATGATGGCCGACGAGCCGGAGCTGGCGCTGCTCGACCAGGTGCTCGCGGAGGGGTATCACGACCACGATCCGACCGATGAGCAGGACGCCATCGGCATGGACGCGGTCCGGCGCGTGGTGGAGATGTGGCGGCAGGGCTTCGACTTCGCCTTCGCCGTCGACGACCAGATCGCCGAGGGCGACCGGGTCTGCACCCGCTGGACCTGGAGGGGCAGTCACACCGGGGACTTCATGGGGCTGCAGCCCACCGGCATGGAGGTGACCATGACGGGGACGGTCATCCACCGCTTCCGGGAGGACGGGAAGATCGCGGAGGGGTGGTGGCAGTACGACCTGCTCGGGCTGATGGGGCAGCTCGGCGCCGTGGAGGCGTAGGAACGCGAGAAGAAGGAGACACCGAGGCCCGGGGGCCCCCCCCCCCGGGGCCCCCGGCGCCCGGTAACAAAACAAAGTGACTTATAAAAAAAAAAAAAACCCCCACACAATAAAAAAAAAAAAGATCA
>NZ_JBHXSA010000023.1:0-17257 GCF_042716475.1 Streptomyces sp. NPDC058671
GCCGCCCGGGGCGGGTTCCCCGGGCCCCCGCGGGGGGTGGCGGGGCGGTTGGTTCTCCGTCCGGGCCACCCGCGTCGAAGGATCAGGCGGCGACGGCGACGGCGGTGGATGCCACGGCGCCGACGAGCTCGCCCGCCGCGTCGACGATGTCGAGGGCGGTGAGCTGGGGGTCGTCCAGGACGGGGACGAGGTCGGCGAGGAGGTGGGCGAAGCGGCCGTCGTTCTCGTGGGTCATCGCGATGTTTCCCTCCCACAGGGCCGCGCGGATACGTCGCGGGGTGAGCATGCCGTCTCCGGCGGTCGACGCGAGGAGCAGCTCGGCGACGCGGCTTTCGAGCCGGGTCGGGTGCCAGGCGCCGGTACGGAAGTCGGCCATGAGTTCCTCGACGCGGTGGCGGGCCCGCTCGGTGGCGACGGGCTCAGGGAAGAAGCCGGTCTCGGACGGGGCGGTGATCGTGGACACGGTTATTCCTCTCGGAGGGGCGGAAGGGGCTGGTCGAGGCCGGCCGCGACGCGCAGGGCCTCGGCTCGGTCGGTGCGCTCCCAGGTGAAGTCCGGCAGCTCGCGGCCGAAGTGGCCGTAGGCGGCGGTCTGGGAGTAGATCGGGCGGAGCAGGTCGAGGTCGCGGATGATGGCGGCCGGGCGGAGGTCGAAGACCTCGGCGATGGCGTTCTCTATGAGGTGAAGGGGGATCTCCTCGGTGCCGAAGGTCTCGACGAAGAGGCCGACGGGCTCGGCCTTGCCGATCGCGTAGGCGACCTGGACCTCGCAGCGCGCGGCGAGGCCGGCGGCGACGACGTTCTTGGCGACCCAGCGCATGGCGTAGGCGGCCGAGCGGTCGACCTTGGACGGGTCCTTGCCGGAGAAGGCACCGCCGCCGTGGCGGGCCATGCCGCCGTAGGTGTCGATGATGATCTTGCGGCCGGTGAGGCCGGCGTCGCCCATCGGGCCGCCGATCTCGAAGCGCCCGGTCGGGTTCACCAGGAGGCGGTAGCCCTCGGTGTCGAGCTTGATGCCGTCCTCGACGAGCTGCGCGAGCACGTGCTCGACGACGAACTCGCGGATGTCGGGCGCCAGCAGCGACTCCAGGTCGATGTCGGAGGCGTGCTGCGAGGAGACCACGACCGTGTCGAGACGGACGGCCTTGTCCCCGTCGTACTCGATGGTGACCTGGGTCTTGCCGTCGGGACGCAGATAGGGAATGGTGCCGTTCTTGCGGACCTCGGTCAGCCGGCGGGAGAGCCGGTGCGCGATGTGGATCGGCAGCGGCATCAGCTCGGGGGTCTCGTCCGATGCGTAGCCGAACATCAGCCCCTGGTCGCCGGCGCCCTGCTTGTCCAGCTCGTCCTCATCACCCTCGACCCGCTTCTCGTACGCGGTGTCCACACCCTGGGCGATGTCCGGGGACTGCGACCCGATGGACACCGAGACGCCGCAGGAGGCGCCGTCGAAGCCCTTCATCGAGGAGTCGTACCCGATCTCCAGGATCTTGTCCCGCACCAGCTGGGCGATCGGCGCGTACGCGGACGTGGTGACCTCGCCCGCGACGTGGACCTGACCGGTGGTGATCAGGGTCTCGACGGCGACGCGGGAGGTGGGGTCCTCGCGCAGCAGCGCGTCGAGGATGGTGTCGCTGATCTGGTCGGCGATCTTGTCTGGATGGCCCTCGGTCACCGACTCCGAGGTGAACAGCCGTTTCGTCATGGGGCGCCTCAGATCCGCGACCGCTCCCGCCCCGCAAGCGGACTTGGCCGAGTCACGCGAGGTGCCGTGGATCCGGTGCTGCCTGGTCATCTCACGCCGCCGCGACGGTGGCCTTCTCGGCCTCGCGAACGGTCCGTATCCCGACCAGGGACCGGTAGAGCAGGATCGCGGCAAGGCCGGCCGTCCCGTACAGCAGAGCCATGCCGAGGGAGGGGACGAACGCGCCGAGGGTGACGCACAGGGCGGCGGCGAGCAGGCCGATCCGGGCGTTGAGCGCGTACACCGCCAGGTACTTGGTGCGGGCCTCGGCGTCGATCAGGTCGGCCAGGAGCGCCTGGCGCACCGGAACACTGGCGATCTCACCGAAGGTGAGCAGGACCGCCGCGGCGATGAGGATCCAGCCCAGGTCGCTCACGGCCCAGACCATGTAGCCGAGGGTGAAGACCGCGATGCCGCCGTACAGCCTGACACGCTCGGACACGCGCGCCAGCAGCGTCTTCGCGACGAGGACGAGGGCGACGATCAGGGCGGCGTTGACAGCCCGCAGGACTCCGAGGATCGCGACGCCGTCGACGTCCACGGTCCAGTCACCCACCGCCAGGAGCGTCTGCTCGGGGAACTCGTGGGCGAGGCGGACGGCGATGTAGTAACCGATCTGCATCTCGACGGCCGCGATCAGCGCGGCGGCGACCAGCTGACGCAGGAAGACCCGGTCCCGGGCGACGGCGAGGTAGCCGCGCAGCATCGCGGCGGGCCCGGTCGCGACCGCCTTCCCGCCGGTGGGGGCGGTCTCACTGATCCAGCGCCACATCACCGCCGTGGTCAGAAGACACAGCGCGGCGGCACCGGTCAGCAGGTGGAGGAAGTGGCCGTCGTAGAGGAAGCCGCCGAGCAGCGCGCCCACGGTGAAGGCGAGGTTGATCGACCAGTAGTTGATCGTGTAGACGAGCGGCCGGTTCTCGGGGGTGGAGACGTCGACCATCATCGCGTCGGCGGCCGGAGTGGCCAGCTGTGAGCAGCACGTGTTGAGCAGGAACAGGACGAACGTGGCGACACCCGACGTCCACCAGGGCGAGTTCGCCAGGGCGAGCAGCCCGAAGGTGAGCGTGGCGCCCAGCTCACCCGCCACCATGACGGGGCGACGTCCGTACACGTCGGCGAAGTGTCCGCCGAGGAAGTTGGAGGCGATGCCGGCCGCCGCGACGCAGACGGTCAGACCTCCGGCGACGGCGGGGCCGTACAGGCTCGCGAGGTGGATGACGAGGAGGGGCATGAGCATGACGGACAGCAGCCGCTGGACGAAGCCGACGGTGATCCGCAGCCGGATGTTCGGATGCAGGGAGCGCAGGGTCATCGCGGGCCCCGTGAGGCGCGGGATTCGTCGGCGAGGCGACCGCCCCTGCCCCAGTGGTCCGGGGCCACGTCGCGGACGATGACGGTGACGGCGTCGTCCGGGCATCCGGAGACGCGTGTGACGACATCGGTGATACCCGCCACCAGCTCTCTCCGGGCTTCCCGGTCGTTGCCCTGCCACCAGTTGACGGTGATCACCGGCATGTCGGCGGTCCTTTTCTGCAGATGACGATTCAAGGGCGCGAGCGCGGCGGTTCGAGAATCCCCGGAACGCCGGCGGGCAGGCAAGCGGGGATCGCGGAAGAAGAGCGACTTGAACAAGTCGACCGATTTCCCGGGTCCTTTTCCTCACGGGACGTGAGCGAGTTGGTGAAGTCGCGACGCGATTCCGCGTCCTGTTGCCGTCGATTTCCGGCCCGTGATGTGATCGGCGCCGTCCCGCCCGACGGTCCCGTCCGACCGCCGGGTTCTTCTCCCGTGCCGGGACGGCGTATTCCGCCCGTATGCCCGCGCGGCCCGCCCATCACGGGAGCACAGGTCTCCTGACAGGTTCGGAAGGAATGCCGGTGTCCCTCTTCGACATACGCAGGATCGGCGGAAAGATCGGCGCGGAGGTGACGGGCGTCGACCTCTCCACCGAGTTGTCGGAATCCGTCTTCGGGCAGATCCACGCGGCCTTCCTGGAGCACAAGGTCCTGTTCTTCCGGGACCAGGACATCAACGACGCGCACCAGCTCGCCTTCGCGGCACGGTTCGGCCCGCTCACCCAGACGCACCCGATGATGCGGACGGTCGACGGCACTCCCCAGGTCATACCGGTCGACGGCGAGGACCAGCGCGCCGACCACTGGCACACCGACATCAGCTTCACCACCACCCCGTCGCTGGGCACGACCCTCCGCAGTGTGGTGCTGCCCCCCTACGGCGGGGACACCCTGGTCGCGAACGCGGCCGCCGGCTACAAGGACCTGCCCGCCGAGCTGCGCGAGATCGCCGACCGGCTCTGGGCCGTCCACACCAACCACGCGGAGCAGCCGCGGCTGGGAACCGATCGCGGGGACAAGGTCCGCGCGGCGTTCCTGGCCCGCCGGTTCGAGGCCGCCCACCCCGTGGTGCGGGTGCATCCGGAGTCCGGCGAGCCGAGCCTGTTCCTCGGTGGCTTCGCGCAGTGGCTGGTGGGCCTGGAGCCGCGCGACTCCCGGCCGATCATCGACGTGCTCCAGTCGTACGTGCGGCGGCCGGAGAACACCGCGCGCTGGACCTGGCGGCCCGGCGACGTCCTCATCTTCGACAACCGCAGCACACAGCACTACGCGGTCAACGACTACGGGCGGCACCAGCGGGTGCTGCACCGGGTGTCCATCACCGGTGACGTGCCCGTCGGCCTCGACGGCAAGCAGAGCTACGCGCTGAGGACGGGCGAGTGAACGTGGAGATCTCCTCGTCCCAGGGCCCGGACGCGTTCGCCGCGCGCCTGCGCGGCCGTGAGCGTCTGATCGGCTACTGGATCGCCCTCGACAACCCGGCCGGGACAGAGCGGATCGCCGGACTCGGCTACGACTACATCGGAGTGGACGGCCAGCACGGTGTGCTGCACCAGCCCGGGTGGCAGGCGGCCATGCTGGCGGTGGACTCCCGCGGTCGCTCCGCCGGGATCATCCGGGTGCCGTCGCCGGACCCGGTCGCGATCGGGATCGCGCTCGACACGGGCGCGCGCGGTGTCGTCGTCCCGATGGTCGAGAGCGCCGAGCAGGCGCGGACCGCGGTGCGGGCCTGCCGGCACCATCCGGCGGGGACGCGCAGCCTCGGCGGGCCCGTCCGGGCCGAGCTGCGCGTGGGCTCCGTGCCCGCCGAGATCGACGACCGGGTGGCATGCGTCGTGATGATCGAGACGGCGGCCGCGCTGGACGATCTGGAGGCCATCTGCGCGACGGAGGGCCTCGACGCGGTGTACGTCGGGCCCGCCGACCTGTCGGCCGCGCTCGGCGCGCGCTGGTTCGGCGACCCGGCCGCCGCCGACGCGCTGGAGGCCGCACTGGTCCGGATCACGGAGGCCGCGCGCCGGCACGGCATCGCCTGCGGCATCCACGTCCTGGACGGGGAGAGCGCCGCGAAGCGGCTCGCCGAGGGGTTCACCTTCGCCACCGTCTCCAGCGACATCACCCACCTGCAGCAGGTCGCCGCTTCGCATCTGTCGGCGGCCCGGGACTCCGGCCCGGCCTGAACGGGCACCGGACGAAAAGGGGAACCGTGACGACAGACGTGAGCATCCGGCCCGGGGGCGCCACCGTGGCGCCGCCGGTCCGGTCGCTGGAAGACCTGGTCGGGCGTACGCCGCTGCTGGAGGTCCCGCTGCCGGGACTGGCCGGTTCGGTGCGGCTCCTCGCCAAGGTGGAGATGGCCAATCCGCTCTCAAGCGTGAAGGACCGGGCCGCGCTGTTCATGGTGCGGGCCGCGGAGGAGGCGGGGCTGCTCCCCGCGACCGGAGGCACGGTCATCGAGTGCTCCTCCGGCAGCACCGGCATCTCGCTGGCCGCGCTGTGCGCCCGCCGCGGGCACCGGTGCATCATCGTGATGCCCGACAACGCCACCGAGGAACGCCGCCTGATCCTCCGGGAACTGGGCGCCGAGGTGCATCTCGTACCGCACCAGGACGGGCTGATGGCCGCGTGGGCGTACGCGGAGGACCTCCAGCGGACGCTGCCCGGCTCGTGGGTACCGCACCAGGACCGCAATCCGGCCAACGTGCGGGCGCACTACGCCACCACGGGCCCGGAGATCTGGGAGGCCACGCGGGGCCGCGTCGACGTCCTGGTGTGCGGGGTCGGCACCGGCGGCACGCTGACGGGCACGGCCCGCTACCTGAAGGAACGCACCACCCTGCACGTGGTGGCCGTCGAGCCGGCCCGCAGCGCCGTGATGTCCGGCGGCGAGCCCGGCCCGCACGGGATTCCCGGCATCGGGGCCGGCTACGTCTCGGAGATCACCGACCTCTCCCTGGTGGACGAGGTCGTCGCGGTCCCGGACGAGGCCGCCGCCGTCACCGCCCGGGAGATCACCCGGGCCACCGGGCTCTCCGTCGGCGTCTCCTCGGGCGCCGCCGCCTGGGCGAGCCGCGCCGTGGCCGCCGACCCGCGCTGGGCTGGTGCCACGGTCGTCACCGTCTTCCCCGACAGCGGGGAACGCTATCTGTCGACGACCCGCTGATCGTCGTCTCCTCACGAAAGACAGGCAGCCATGTGCCGGATCTTCGGCTACTTCAACGCGGTGGCGACGCCGCACGAGATGCGGACCGTAGCCGCCCTTCAGCGGCACGGGGGCCCGGACGCCACGGGCATGTCCCAGGCTCCCGACTGGGGGTTGGGCAGCAACAGGCTCGCGGTCGTCGACCTGGACGGCGGCGAGCAGCCGTACGGCCGGGGCGGGCCGGTGCAGGTGGTCTTCAACGGGGAGATCTACAACCACGAGGAGCTGCGCCGGCGTCTGGAGGCGCTGGGGCACTCGCTTCCCGACCGCTGCGACGGCTCCGTCCTGCCCGCTCTCTACCTGGAGTACGGCGAGGACTTCACCGAGCACCTCGACGGCATGTACGCGCTGGCACTCCTCGACACCCGCGGTGAGGTGCCCCGCCTGCTGCTGGCCACCGACCACATCGGGATGAAGCCGCTGTACTACCGGTGGGACGCGGCGGACCGGTCCCTGTGGTTCTCCTCCGAGCTGCCGGCACTGCTCGGGTTCGGCGGGATCGGCGGCCGAGTACGGGAGTCCGCCCTGGACGCGTACCTGGCGACCCGTACCCCGTTCGGCACGCGGACCATGTACGAGGACGTGGAGGTGCTGGAGCCGGGCACGACCTGGGTGGGCGAGCTGGGCGGCACCCCGCGCCTTCGGCGGCGGGCGGCGGACGTGGCCGGCGGGCCGCTCGACGACGGGTTCACCGCGGCGCGGCAGGTACGGCGCACGCTGCGCTCCGAGGTGGGACGGCTGCTCGTGGCGGACGTTCCGGTGGCTCTGATCACCTCCGGCGGCCTGGATTCCAGTCTGGTCACGGCGCTCGCGGCCGAACGGGGCCCGGTGCACACGTTCAACATCGCCTACCGGGGCGCCTGGCCCTTCGACGAACGGCACTTCGCCCGTGAGGTCGCCGAGCGCGCCGGGGCGACGCATCATCAGGTGGAGATCGACCCGGCCGGTTTCCCCGAGCTCCTCGAGGACACGGTGTGGCACCTGGGCCAGCCGAACGCCGACCCGATCGCCCTGAGCACGTTCGCCCTGTTCCGGGCGGTCCGCGACGCCGGCTTCACGGTCGCCCTCACGGGCGACGCCGCCGACGAGGTGTTCGGCGGATACGAGCGGATGCGGGTCGCGGCCGAGCGGGCCGCCGCGGGCGCGAACTGGTCGGAGGGCTACCTGGACGCGCTCTCCGCGGCACCGGCGGCTCTGCGGAACGGGCTCTACACCGATGCCTACCGGGCCCATGTCGCCACGGATCCGGCGCTGCCCGCGGCGGCCCGGGACGATCTGCTCCACGGCCCCGGTACGGTCCTCGACCGCATCACCCGGTTCGAGCTGGACCACCGCCTGCCCGCCTACCATCTCCGGCGCGTCGACCATCTGAGCATGGCCTCCTCGGTGGAGGCCCGGGTGCCGTTCTGCCAGCGGTCGGTCGTGGCTCTGGGGCGGGTGCTGCCCGACCATCAGCGGATCCAGGGCGGTCAGGTCAAACGGACCCTCTACGCCGCGGCGGCCGGGCTGCTGCCCGACCGGGTGCTGTCCCGTCCCAAGCAGCCCTTCACCCTGCCGGTGACGGCGATGCTGCGGCCCGGCACCTCCCTGTGGGAGTACGCCCGGGACCTGCTGGCGCCGGGCCGGGTCTCGGCCTCCGGGCGGCTGGACGGACGAGCCGTCGACGCCCTGTTCGCCACGCAGGCCGCCCGGCCCGATGACACCGCGTCGCTGGCCCTGTGGGCGCTGCTCGTGCACGAGGTGTGGGAAGAGCAGTTCCGGCGTTCCGTGCGGCGCCCCGGCGCGGCCGGGGTTCCGCCGGGCGTGACGAGACCGCTGGCGGTGGCGGCGTGATCGGGCATCTCGCGTACGCGTCGGGCAGTCCCTGTCCGACGTTCGTGCTGGACGCCAAGCTGCTCCCGCGCGACGAGGAGGCGCTGCTCGCGCACCTCGCGGAAGCCCGCCGCTACCTGGTCTCCGCGGGCGGGTCCCATGTGCTGAAGATCGCGCTGGTCGAGCCGTCCGCCCATCCGATGTTCGACCTCGACTACCGTTTCGTCCAGGCGCTTCCAGGTGCTCCGGACAGGTTCGACCTGCGCGGCTCGTGCGGTCACTCGGTCCTGTCGGCGGTGGTGGCCGCCTCGCGTTCGGGGATGCTGCCCCGTCTGGTGCCGGGTGCGCGGATCCGGGTCCAGGTCCTCAACAACGGGGACAGTGTGGTGTGCGAGGTCGACCGGGTCGAGCGGGACGGCGCCGGTTTCACCGTCACCTTCGTCCAGCCGTCCCCGGTCCCCTTCGGTGACCTGCTGCCCGCCGGCCGGCCGCGCACCACGCTGGAGGCTGCCGGTGAGCGGGTGGAGGTCTCCCTCGTCAACAGCGCCAACGCGTACGCGTTCGTGGACGCGCGCACCCTGGGAGTGCCCGACCAGGCCGCTCTGTTCGCCGCGGGTGACGAGCTGCTCGTCCGGCTCGAGGCGATCCGGGGTGCTGCCGCCGACCGTCTCGGCTGGTCCCGCGACGGCGCCTTCCCCAAGATCGCGGCCGTGCTGCCCGCCGAGGACGGCGGGATCGCGGCCCGCGCCGTGACCGTGCCGCGCTGGCACCCGTCGATCGCCCTGACCGGTGTCGTCTGTCTCGGCACGGCGGTGCGGATCCCCGGCACCGTGCCCTGGAGCATCGCCCGCGAGAGCGGTGCCGGCGTCGGGCCGATCGACATCGCCACTCCCGGTGGACGGACGGCCGTCACCGCGGTCACCACGGTCCCCGGGGCGGCCGCGGGCGGGGACGGCGCCCTGCTGTGGGCGACCGTCGCGCGCAAGCGCGTCACCTTCCAGGGCTCGTTCGTCCTGGCACCCCTGAGTCATCTGCAATTCGAGGAGGTCGCCCAATGTCTGGCGCTGTCGGCATGAGGCCGCTGCTGACGGCCGAGCTACGTGCCCGGCTGTCCGAATCCGCCGACAAGACCGACCCGGTCGGCGAGCCGGATCGCGAGGTGCTGGCGGCCCTGCGAGCGAGCGGCCTGCTGGGTACGGCCGTTCCGGTCCGCCACGGTGGCCGGGGCGGGGACGCCGAGGTGGTCAACCGCGTCGTCGAGGAGATCGCCCGGGTCAACCCGTCGGTGGCCATCATCGCGTTCCAGCACTTCGCCGTGAGTGCCAGGATCTCCGAGTGGGGCACCGAGGAACAGCGGGAGCGGTGGCTGCCGCGGCTGGCCGAGGGCACGTGGCTGGCCGCCTCGGCGTGGAGCGAGACCGGGGCCGGTGCGGCCAAGCGGAACCTGGCCAGCGGTGGCGAGCGTCTGACGGACGGCCGCTGGCGGCTGGACGGTTCGAAGACATTCACGACCGGAGCCGGGGTCGCCGACCTCTATCTGGTCCTGGTGCAGACGGCGCGCCCGGCCGACACCGGTACGGGGTACGGGGCGGACGGTCAGACGTTCTTCCTGGTCGAGGCCGACGGTCACGGGCTCGTACCGGACCTCGGTCTGGATCTCGTCGGCATGCGTGGTTCTGCGACCGGGCTGATCACCCTGGACGGCTGTGTCGTCACGGACGCGGACCGGCTCGGTCCGTCCGGCGGAGCCGCCTCGATCATCGCGGGGGTCCGGGAGTCGGGGGCCAGCCTCGGCGCGGTGTCCGTCGGCATCGCCCAGGCCGCGTTCGAACTGGCCGTCCGCCACGCGCGGGGGCACGGTCTGATGGAACTGCCCGGCGTGCGCCATCGGCTGGTGGACCTGGCCACCCGCGTCGAGACGGCGCGGGCCGTCGTGGCCCGGGCCGGCACACGGGCTTCGGCCGATCCGGGCCTGACCACGCTGCACAGCAAGCTCCACGCGAGTGTGGCCGCCGAGGAGGTCTGCCTCGACGTCGCACGCATGCTCGGTTCGGCCGGATACCGTGAGGGCGCCCCGATCGGGCGGCTGCTCGCCGACGCGCGCGGCATCGCGTTCATGGGGCCGACCAACGACCTGTGCCGGGATCTGGTGGCGGCGACATGGACCGGCTGACCCCCGTGCCCGACCTCGTGGTCAGCGGCCGCAGGCTCGTGACGCCGCACGGTGTACGTCCGGGTCATGTGCTCGTCGCCGACGGGCGGATCACCGCCGTCACCGATACCGATACGGCGCCCGCCTCGGTGGAGCGCCTCGACGCGGGTGACCACTACGTGATGCCCGGGCTCATCGACTCGCACGTGCACTTCCGTACGCCCGGCCTGACGTACAAGGAGGACTGGGAGCACGGCAGCCGGGCGGCGGTCCGCGGCGGTGTCACCACCGTGCTGGACATGCCGAACACGGTGCCCCCGACGCTGGATCCGGAGGCGGTGTTCGAGAAGGCCCGGCTGGTGGAGGGGCGTTCGCTCGTGGACCTGCGGTTCCACATCGGTCTCGACCCGGCACGCCCCGAACTCCTCGCGGACCTCGACCCCGCGGTGGCGACCAGCGCCAAGGTGTTCATGGCCGGCCACCACACGGCTCCCACCGTCGTCCGCGATCCGGCGGTGCTGGAGAAGGCCTTCGCCGCGGCGGCCGAGGGAGGGGTGCAGCTCGTCCTCCACGCCGAGGACGACGGGCTGTTCGCACTGCTCGACGCCTGGTGGGGTGAGCCGGGCAGCTATCTGGAGTACGAGCGGCGTCGCCCGCGCACCGGCGGCATCGTCGCCGTCGCCAAGGTGATCGAGCTGGTCCGGCGGTACGGCACGCGGGCTCACATCCTGCACCTGTCCAGCGCCGAGGAGGCCGATCTGGTGTGCGCGGCGCGGGCGGCCGGGTACCCGGTCACCTTCGAGGTCACCGGTCATCATCTGTCGTTCACCGACAAGGACACCTCCCGTCTGGGCGCCCGTACGCGGCTGTCGCCGTCGATCCGGGGGCAGGCGGACCAGGACCGCCTGTGGCGGGCACTGGCCGGCGGGCAACTCACCACGCTCGGCAGCGATCACGCGCCGCACACCGTCGCCGAGAAGACGCGTTCGGTCGCCGCCTCGCCGCCGGGACTGCCCGGTGTGCAGGAACTGGGCGCCGCCGTGTGGACCGGAATGCGCCGTAGATGGCCCGATGAGGATCCGGACATCGCCGCTGCCCGTCTGGTGCGGCACCTGTCGCAGGCGCCGGCAGAGCTGTTCCGGCTTCCCGGGAAGGGGCGGATCGCTGCGGGCGCCGACGCCGATCTGGTCGTCTTCGCCCCCGACTCGACCTGGATGCTCTCGGCGCACGACGTGGAGAGCAAGTGCGGCTGGTCGGCCTACGAGGGCTGGACCTTCACCGGCCGGGTCGAGCGCACCCTGCGGGCCGGCCGCACGGTGTGGGACGCGGCCTCGGGCACGTTCGGCGCGTACGACGGCCGTCTGCTGACGGCCGCGGCCGGTACACGGACGGCGGCGCACGCCGCCCAGGAGGGATGAACATGTCCAGAAGACGGTCCGTGGTGGTCGCGGGCGGCGGGATCGGAGGGCTCGCGGCGGCGGCGGGCATGGCGGCGCGCGGCCTCGACGTGACCGTCGTCGAGCGGGCGGGGCGCATCGGCGGCGGCGGCTCGGGGCTCGTGCTCTACCCGAACGGAATGCGGGCCGCCGAAGCCCTGAGCCCGCAGATCAGTGCCCGGCTCCGCCAGGTCGGACACATCACCCGGCCCGACGAGGTACGGGTGCTGATGAGCGCGGACGGAACGGTGCTCGCCGAGGAGCCGATCGGTGCCGCGGCCGACGACATGGGCACCCCGCAGATCCCGGTGCTGCGCTCCGCCCTGCACCGGGTGCTGCTCGACGAGGCGTTCACCGCGGGGGCGGCCGTCCGGCTGGCGACCACCGTGACGGACTACACCACGCGGCCAGGCCACGTCACCGTGCGGCTGTCCGACGGGACCGCCGTCGACTGCGACGCGCTGATCGGCGCCGACGGCATCCACTCGGCGGTCCGGGCCCGCATGCTGGGCGACGGCCCGCCCACGTACCGCGGCTACACCTCGGTCCGCGGCCGCACCACCGGCTCGGCTCTCGGGCAGCGCGGGTACGTCGTCAACGGCCGCGGCATCCAGCTGTTCGTCGCCCCGGTGGGCGAGGACACCCTGTACTGGACCGCCAAGATCACCGCGCCTGCCGGAGTGTGGCCCTCCAAGGGACCGGCGGGCGCCCGGCTGGCGCTGCTCGACGCCCTGCGGGACTGGTTCGTGCCCGTCGTCGCCCTGGTGCGCGACGCGGACCCCACGGAGATCGTCGTCACCGACATCCACGACCGCGACCCCGCCCCGTGCTGGGTGGACGGTCGGGTGGCGCTGCTCGGTGACGCCGCGCATCCGATGGTCCCGGCCCTCGGCCAGGGCGCCAACATGGCGTTGGAGGACGCGGCCGTCCTCGCCGACACGCTCGCGTCGAACGCCACGGTGCCCGACGCGCTCGCCGCGTACGCCCGCGAGCGGGTGGACCGCGCGGGGGCCGTGGTGCTCGCTTCCCGCCGCCAGGGCGCTCTCGACCAGGGCGCCGACCGGGTCGAGGAGGAACGGCGCAACGCACGCTTCAAGTCCGCCGGCCGCAAGGACGCGGAGATCGCCGACGTCCTCGCCTGGCGGCCGGGTCCCCCACGCCCGGAGCGGGCCCCCGTCCTGCCGGTCACCGTCCGAACGAACAGAGGGGACACCCCCATGGGGGCACCACGCATCGTCGTGATCAGCGGATCGCTGCGTTCGGGATCCACCTGCGACCGGGTGGCGGCATGGTGCGCCGACCGGAGCGCCGAACAGGGCGCGTCCGTCCGGGTGTTCACCGGCTCCGAGATCGACTTCCCGGCGTACCGGCCCGGCCTGGCCGGTACGCATGCGGCCGTGGCCGGCTTCCTGGGTGAGCTGCGCGCCGCCCACGGCGTGATCCTGGTGTCGCCGACGTACCACGCGACCGTCTCGGGACTGCTGAAGAACGCCCTCGACTACGTCAACGACATCGGCGGACCGGTGCCGTACCTGGAGGGGCGTGCGATCGGCACGGTCGCGGTGGGGGCGGCCGCCCAGGGCGCCGTGTCGACCCTGGCCACGCTGCGCACCATCGGACACGCTCTGCGGGGGTGGCCCACGCCCGTGGGGGTGGCCGTCGCGGCCGCTCCGGAGCAGCCCTCCGCGGACGGCTCCGCTCTCGATCCCGACGCGGCACGGCTCGTCGAGATGGTGTCCCAGGTGGTCTGGCTGAGCGGGGCGCGCGCCGCCGCCGGCCGGTCGGCCGTCCTGGGTGCCGCGGCCTGAGCCCGTCCGCCGCCCCGTACCCCCGAAGTGAAGAACCCCACCGCCGAGCGTGCGACGAGCACGCCGGAGAACGGAGAGAGCACATGTCCGTGTCGCCCCCCGAGTACCACGTGCTGTCCGCCGGGCTGGGGCCCGTGTGGCGTGACGCCAACATCCGGTCCGGTCCGTCGCTGGGCAGTCCCGTGATCGACCTGGTGCTTCCGGACACCTCCGTCGGCTACGAGGCCGAGGGCTGGTCGCCCGGCGACGAGGTGGTCGAGGACCAGCACCGGGACGGGGTCATCACCAGCTCGGTCTGGTTCCGGCTGGCCGTCGGGGGCTGGTCCAGCGCGGTGAACTTCGAGCCGGTGACCGTGGCGGGGCTCCTCGCGGGATCCGTCACGGTCGCCCCGCACCCGGTGCGCTCCGCGGCGTCGTAGCAGTTCGGCCCGCCGAGTCATAGCAGTTCAGAAGATGCAGCCGGGTCCGCCGCGCTGACAGCATCCCCACAGAGCAGAGACCGAACGGCCTCCGCCTTCCCGCGGGCAGTCGCCCGCCCGACGAGAAAGGAGTGCGTACGTGGCTACCGCACTCAGCACCGAGATCCAGGAGCTCATCGTCGAGGAGACCGGTTCCGCCGCTCCGAGCACCGATGACGCCACGGCGTTCGAGGCCTGGCTCGACGGCATCAAGGACTCCCACGAGGAGCTCTACGCCGGTGTCGCCGCCGAGATCGAGGGCTTCGTCATGGGCAAGATCATGTGACTTCCCGTCGGCGCAGTGATTCTGCCGGCCGGTCACCGGGGCTCCCGGGAACCGGCCGGCGAATCGCGTGGGGCGGGCGTCCCGCGCGGAGCGGAACGGGAACGACGAGGAGGTGCCGGCGGTGCGCTGGACGACGCTGCTGTTCGACGAGGCCGATCTGGACGGACTGTCCCGGCTGAGCCCGGAGGCCCTGCTGGGCGGTGCGGGCGACACGCTGGAACGGCGCTTCGACCCCCGTGAGCTCTACCGCCGTTGGGAACGCCAGCAGTGGATCGCCTCGGACATCGACCTGGAGCGGGACCGCCATCACTGGAACAGCCTCCTCAGCCCCGGCACCCGGGACTCCCTGTCCGCCTTCGTCACCAGTTTCCTGATCGGTGAGTACACGGGCCTGGACCTGATGAGTCCGGTCCTCGCCGCGTGCCCGGACGAGGAGTACCTCGTCTATCTGGCCACCCAGGCCGCCGACGAGGCACGGCACACCGTGTTCGTCAGCCGCCTCGCCGAGGAACTCCTCGGCCTCGACGCCTCCCTGCGGAATCAGCTCATCACCTCGTGGTCGACGCTGAGCCCGGCCAACCGTGCCGTGCACACCCTGGAGAACACGATCCTGCGTGAGCTGAACGCCTCACCGCACGACTACGCCCTGTGGCTGCGGGCCGTCACGTTCTTCCACCTGATCACCGAAGGCGTCCTGGCCCTGCACGGTCAGCGCGGACTGGTCCGCAGCCTCCAACGCATCCCCCTGCTGCCCGGGATGCGAGCCGGTTTCACGGCCATGACCCGGGACGAGTCCCGGCACGTCAGTTTCGGTCTGCACGCCCTGCGCCGCGGTGCGAAGGAAGGCCACGCCGACGCGATCAACGAGCTGATCGAGACGGGCATGCCCCTCGCGGCCGTCGTCGGCATCTCTCCCGGCGCCACCCCGCGGCGCGCCGCCGCCGCGGCCGCCTCCGCGAGCGACCTGCTCGGGACGATCGCCGTACGTCTGCGGCAGCTCGACCTCCCCCAGGACTTCGCCGAGCATGTGCTCGACGCGTGCAGGGCGGCCCAGGACGCCGCCCTGCGCACCCCCGCGGCTGCCGGCCAGAACAGGTGAGGGACATGACCGACGACACCCAGACCGCCAGGGAGCCCGGCGGGAGCTTCGCCCGGGTCCTGCGCAGCCCCGGGGCTCTGCGCCTGGTCGGCTCGCTGTTCGTCCTGGAGACCGGCTCCGCGATGACGACGGTGGGCCTGCCGCTGCTCGTGATGCAGCGGTACGGCCTCGGCCTGGAGGTCGGGTTCACGCTCGCCGCCCGGTTCCTTCCCAACATCCTGCTGGGCGCGCTCGTGGGTCAGATCGTCGACCGCAACGATCCTCGCCGCGTGGCGATGCTCGCCGCGCTCGGCAGCGGACTGGCCGCCGTCCTCTTCCCGTTCACCACCGCGATGTGGCAGATCCAGCTCCTGGCCCTGGCCATCGGCGTCGGCTACATGTTCGGCTTCCCCGCCACCATGGCGCTGCGCCCGCAGGTGATCCCCGAGGGCAGCGAACTCGAGGGCAACGGGCTGATCGTGACGGCGGAGCGGGTCCCCAAGCTGCTCGGTCCTGCGCTCGCCGGGCCGATCGCCGCGGCGGCCGGGATCGGCTGGCTCTTCTGCGCCGAGGCCGCGACCGCGCTGGCCGCGGCCGTGCTGCTGACCCGCCTGCCGCGCACGCGGAGGCACACCGCCCAGGGCGGCGGAACGGACGCCCCCCGCACGGCGGGCGGCACACGGGGCTCCGGCACCGGCCGGCCGGGTCCCGTCGCCGCGGTGGGCCACTGGCTCGCCGCCTGGGCCCGGTCCTTGGCGACCGGGGCGCGCGACCTGGTGCGCATGGTGCGCGGCGACGGGCGGCTCTCGTCCCTGACGGTGACGGCGTTCACGTACATGGTGGCGCTGGGACTCGGCCGTACCTTCCTCGCGGCGTACTCGCTGCGGGACTTCGCCTCCGTCCCCGCGATGCTCGGTTATCTGCTCGCCGCGATGGGGCTCGGCGGCGCGCTCGGCGCGCTGGCCGCCGCTGCCTTCCGCCGCTGGAACCAGGGCTGGGTGTACATCCTGGGCAACGCCCTGGAAGGACTGTGCTGGATCGCGCTGATCGCGACCGGTGAGTGGTACCTCGCCCTCGCGCTGCTCTTCGCGGCGGGTGTCTTCGAGTCCATCGCCTCCGTCGTGTACTTCTCCGAGGTGCAGAAGCGGCTGCCGGCCGACCTCCAGGGCCGGTACTACGCCACGCTCGTACCGCTCTCCGACGTCTTCCTCGTCGCGGGCACCGTGCTCGGCGGCGTCCTCGTCGCACGGGCGGGTGTTTCCTGGAGTGCCGTGCTGGTGGGTCTCGCGATGGCCGTCCCGGTGCTGATGCTGGTCACCCGTCTCGTGCCGCAACGGCCGACCGCCGCCGCGCAGGAGCGGGCTCCGGAGGCGGAGGGGTCCGGGACCGCGGGGAGGACCCCGGTATGACCGCCGGTGGCTTCCCCTACCTGAGCCCCTCGCTCGACGCCGTCGAGGACATCGCGCACGCGCGGATCTCCTGCTGGGTGCACTGCCTGCGCGACAGCCTGTACGCCGTCGGGTTCCGGGACACCGCCCCGGCGCTCGCCCAGCCGGTCAACTTCGCCGTGGAGCGCACCGCCGACGGGGAGCTCCTCACCCTGTACGGCGGCCTGGACACCGAGTACCACGAGCCCCGCTTCCAACGAGGTGTCACCGCGCGCTGGGAGACCTCCCCGGACTCCCCCGAGAAGGCCCTCGATCTCGTCGGGCGTGAACTGGCGCGGGGCCATGCCGTCCCCGTCTCCCCGGACCTGTCCGGGATGCGCCACTCCGAGTTCTACCGGGTGCCGTGGTTCGGCTACCCGCACACCTTCCTCGTCCACGGCCTCGGGCCCGACACCCGCCGGGCCGCCCGCCGCCAAAACCCCCGGGCCGCCCGGTTAAAGCGACACCCGGGCAGCCAGCCCGGGGGGGGTGTGGGC
>NZ_JBHXSA010000023.1:17267-127009 GCF_042716475.1 Streptomyces sp. NPDC058671
GCGGTCCCGCCCCCCCACTTTTTCTCGGGGGACCGTTTGGGCGCCCCCCCCACCCCGAGCTCGTGCCAGGCCCAGGCCGGCGCCCATGACGGGGCCCCCGACCGCAACACCCGCAGGAGCGCCGGTTTCACGGACAACCGGGGCATCCTCCCCGTGGAGGAGTTGCGCCGGGGCCTCGCGGGCGCCCCGGTGCTGGTGTGGGACACCGGGACGCCTTCCGCGGACTGGGCGGACGAGCGGCACGCGCTGCTGACCCGTTCGGTACGGAACATGACCGAACCGGCATCGCCGCACGAGGGCCTCGCCGGACTGAGCACCCTGCCCGACGTCCTGGCCGGACTCGAGGACCACCCGAGCCGGTCGTCGATCCTGCGCATGCGCGTGTCGGGGCCGTTGCAGCGGCAGGTCTCCGGCGACCGTCAGCTGCTCGCGGCGGTCCTCGACGGGGACACCACCGCGGGTTCCCGGGAGGCGGCGGAGCTGCTGAGAGCGTCCTCCGACGGCTTCGTGGAACTGGCCCGGCTGGTCTTCCTGCTCGGCCGCTCCTGGTCGGCCGAGACGCTCGGCCTGTGCTCGGAGCGGGCGGAGCGCCTCCACGACCTGGACTCCCGGGCCGTGGAGCGGCTCGCCGCCCTTCTGTGAGCGGGGACGTTCAGGCCAGGGCGGCGGCGTTCGAGAAGCCGCCCATGTAGTAGTCGACGGTGGGTCGTCCGCTGCACACCGTGGTGACGCCGTGGCGCAGCAGCTCCTGGCAGAGGGCCATGTCCTCAGTGGTCTCCAGGATGCGTTGCCACACCGTGTACGTGGTGGGGAAGGGGATCCGCGCATGGGTCTCACGGCGCACCAGCAGCTCGTTGGTGTCGACCCGGCTCAGGAGCTTTCCGTCGATCACGCGCATCGCGTCGCGGACGACGGAGGAGCCGGGGACGAAGACGCCCTGGTCGACCAGCGAGCGGTAGGACGCGGCCCGCTGACGGGGGACCGGGTGCCACGGGTCCTCGCCGTCCGGCACGAAGTCGGCGCCGGCGTGGGTGAGCAGGCGGCGCCAGCTGTGGGCGACCTCGGCGCCGGGGGTGCGCTCGAGGAGCTCCAGCAGGGAGCTCAGATGGTCGGGGGCGTAGGCGTTGTCGTCGTCGAGGTGGGCGACGTACGGGGTGCCGGCGAGGGAGACGCCGAGATTGCGCAGGTAGGCGAGCCGGGCCGGCAGGTAGTCGCGGGGCATCAGCGGGTGGTCGCCGGGCGTGACGTTGACGAACCGGGCGTGCGGGAACTCCACCTCCAGGGTCCGGCGGATGACCTCGTCCCCGAGGAACGGGCAGTCGTCGCCGACCACGACATGGGCGGCGGTCACACCCTCTTGGGCGGTGACCGAGCGCAGGGCCCGCTCCAGCAGGGCGGGCCGTCCCCTGGTCGGAGTGACGACGGTGACGGTCATGGGTTCTCTCCTCGTGGGTGCGCGGTTCAGCGGTGGGCGGCGGACAGCACCAGCGAGGCGTTGTTCCCGCTGAAGCCGAAGCTGTTGACCAGGACGTGTTCGGCCGTGGGTGCCCGGCGCGGCTCGGCGACAGCCGTGACTCCGTCGGGCAGGGGCGCCCGGTGGCGCAGTCCGGGGGTGCCGGGGATCCACGCCTCGCGGAGGAAGCCGACCGCCGCCGCCAGGCCGGGGAAGGCCGAGGCGTGCAGCAGGTGCCCGATCGCGCCCTTGTGGGAGCTCATCGGCAGGGGTGCGGCGGCGCCGAGGGCGTGGGCGAGTTCGGCGACGGCCTCGGCCTCGGCGGCGTCGCCCTGCGCGGTGCCGGTGGCATGCGCGTGGACGTAGTCGACGCGGCGGACGCCGGCGTCGTCGAGCGCGGCACGCATGCAGTCCCGGATGGCGTCGGGCGCGGAGGCGACCGCCTGAGAGGTGTCGACCAGGCAGGCGGCTCCGGTGAGCCAGGCTTCGGGCCGGTGGCCCCGGGCGCGGGCGGCCGAGGCGGTCTCCAGGACGAAAGCGCCGCCACCCTCGCCGACGGTGATGCCGTCCCGTTCGGCGTCGAAGGGCCGGGCGCCGTGCGGGCTGAGCGTCTTGACGACGTCCATGCTGGCGTACTCGTACCGGTTGAGGGCGCTCGCCCCGACGACGAGCGCGGTCGTGCTGAGGCCGGACAGCAGCCAGTCGCGGGCGAAGGAGGCGGCGAACGCGGCGGAGGCGCAGGCGTGCGAGAGGTGGACGACGGTCGTGCGGCGGGCGTCGGCGCGGCAGGTGGCGAGCAGCGCCGCCGGGCGCGGACCGGCGAAGTCGCCGTTCCGCTCGGCCTCCGGGGCGGTCAGCACGGGTGTCTGCGAGACGACGACGAGCAGGGAGCCCTGGGGAAGGCCGGGCAGACCTGCCGCGTCGAGCGCCTGGCGGGCGGCGGTCGCCGCGAGGGCCTCCTTGCGGCGACCGGCCGGGGCGGGACAGTCGCCGAACGGCACGGCGGCCACCACACGGCTGCGGAACTCGCCTTCGATGCCCTGGAGTTCGCCGAAGGCACGCCGCCCGTCCAGGAGGCCCCGCCAGAACGCGGCCGGTGTGGGGCCGAGCGGGCTGATCAGACCGGTGCCGGCCAGGGCGACGGCGGTCATGCCGCGGCCGCCGTCTCGTCCGAGGCCCAGGCGCGCAGCCGGACCCGGTCGTACTTGCCGCTGCCGGTGCGAGGCAGCGCGGGCACCACCCGGACCGTGCGGGGGCGGGCGTGCGGGGGCAGTCGGCGCCTGCAGGCCTCGGCCACCCGGCCGGCCAGTGCCGTCCTGTCGGCGTCCAGGCTCTCCACGAACGCCCACACGGTGTCGCCGCGGTCGCCGCGGCGGACGCCGACGACGGCGACGTCCGTGACGCCGTCCGCGGCCCGCACCGCGTCCTCGACGACGGTGGGGGCGACGGTCTCGCCGTGGACGACGAGGACCTCCTTGATGCGGCCGCCGACGGTGAGCCACCCGTCGGCCGTGACGGCGCCGGTGTCCCCGGTGCGGAGCCAGCCGTCGGCGGTGAACGCCCCGCGGTCGAGGGAGCCGGTGGCCGGGTCGAGGTAGCCGAGCATCAGGCTCGGGCTCGCGATCTGGATCTCGTGCTCGGGGCCGGCGAGCCGGGCCCCGACCCCGTCGAGGAGTTTCCCGACCGTACCCGGACGTACGTCACCCGGGGCGTTCAGCGCGACGTTCGGCCCGGCCTCGCTCAGGCCGTAGCCGTCGTGCAGGGGTACGCCGGTGGCCCTGAGGAAGTCGTCGTACAGGGCGGGGGTGAGCACGTCACCACCGCAGCCTCGGATGCGCAGGGCCGCGAGTGCCCGGGCCGCCTCGGGGTCCCGGGCGGCCTCGGCGGTGAGCATCCGGTACATGGTGGGCACGCCGTCCAGGGAGGTGATTCCCTCGGTGACGAGCCGGGCCATCGTGCCACGCAGGTGGAATCCCGATTCGACGTACAGGTGGGCGCCCGTGGTGCGCCACACGCTCAGAACGCTGTACCCGTAGGCGTGCCGCAAGGGCAGCGGGAGCAGCAGCCGGTCATCGGCGGTCACCCGCATGCGGGCGGCGGTGGCACGGCCCTGGTGGGCGAGGGCCGCGGCGGAGACGGCGACCGCCTTCGGATCGCCGGAGCTGCCGGAGGTCCAGAAGACGGCGGCGGTCGCCTCGGGGACGTCGAGCGGGCGCCCGGCCCGGGTGACGACGGGCTCCCCGGTGGTGGTGGCGTGGACGACGGCAGCCGGGGGGACGCTGCGGGCGGGAGCGGCGCCGTCCAGCAGCAGCGGCGCGCCGACGGCCTCGGCGGCGAGCGTGGCGACGACGGCGGTCAGCGGGTGGTCGCACGCGAGTGCGGCGGCCCGTCCGGGTCCGGCTCCGGCCGCGTCGAGTTCCCGCGCGGTACGGGCCGCCAGCCGGGCCAGACGACCAGGCGGGACGTGCTCTCCGTCGACGGTCAGGCGCGGCCCGGCGGCCCCGGGCGGGGGGATCACGCCTCGGCCCCGGTGGTCGGGACGGTGTCGAAGACGCGGCGTACGCCCACGGGGACGTCGTCGTCGTGGACCGGCACCGTGATGACGGTGGTACGGCCCTCGGCGTGGGCCCTGGCCGCGGCGTCGAGGGCGGTGGCGAGTTCGGCGGCCGTGGTGCAGCGCGCCGTGTCGCCGCCGAGCGCGCGGACGACGGCGTCGGTGTGCGAGGGAGCGGTGAAGCGGGTGAGGTCGTCCGGCGCCTCTTCCCCGGCGCGGACGAACCGGGGCCAGCCGTAGCCGCGGTTGTCCAGGACCAGGACGGTCAGCCCCAGGTTCAGCTCGGCGGCGGTGGGCAGGGCGGCGAGCCCCATCTCGAACGCACCGTCACCGCAGACGAGGACGGTCCTCCGGGAGCGGTCGGCCAGCGCCGCGCCGACGGCCGCCGGGAGGCCGAAACCGACCATGGTCTGTTCGCCGGGGGTGATGACCCGGGCCCGGTCGCCGACGGACACCACCGGGTGGTGGTATCCCCACATGTCGTGGAGCCCGTTCTCCTGGACAAGGGTGGCGTCGCGTGTCACCGACCGCTGGAGCAGCCGCAGCGCCTCGGAGACGGTCAGCTCCGGTCCGTCCGTCGTGACAGGGGTGTGGCGGGCGCGCATCTCCTCGCGTACGGCGGCGATCCCGGCGCGGCGGGCGGCACCGGCCTCGGTCGCGGCCGGCGGGTCGGCCTCAAGCGCGTCGGCGAGCTGGCCGGCCACGAGAGCGGCGTCACCGAGCAGGGCGACCTCCGGCTCCAGGGCGGTGAGGAACACGGCCGGATCGACGTCGACGTGCACGAGCCGTTTCTCGTCGAGGCCGTCCCAGCCCATGCGAGCGGTCTCCTCCAGGCGGGAGCCGATCGCGAGGACCACGTCGGCGTCGCCGAGCAGGCGGTCCGCCGGGGGCGTGGTGTAGAGGCCCACCAGGCCGCAGGCCAGCGGGTGCTCCTCGTCGAGGACACCCCGTCCGGCGGCCGTCGTGAAGACCGGCGCGCCCAGGAGCTCTGCCAGGCGCCGCACGGCGCTGCCGGCTCCCGCGGGCTTGCAGCCGCCGCCGGCGACGACGACCGGCAGCCGCGCCGCCGCCAGCAGGGCCGCGGCGCGGCGCACCTCCTCCACGTCGGCGGCGAAGCGCAGGCGGCGCACCGGCGGGGCGGGCCGCCGCTCGGGTGCCGGGGCCCGCAGGACCTCGTCGGCGATCTCCACCAGGACCACGCCCGGGGCGCCGTTGACCGCGAGGTGGACGGCCCGGCGCAGCGCCCAGGTCAGCTGTCGTGGATCCTCTACGAGGAAGCTCCACTTGGTGAGGGGCCCGGCCATGGCCGCCTGGTCGGTGTGCTGGAAGCCGCCGCGTCCGATGCCGAGGGCCGGTACCCGGGTGCTGACGACGACGACGGGGGCGCCCAGCGAGGAGGCTTCCAGAAGGCCGGTGAGGGCGTTGGCGAAGCTCGGGCCGGAGTTGACGGCGAGGACGGCGGGCCGCCCGGAGACGGCCGCGTGCCCGATGGCCGCACAGGCTCCCGCCCGCTGGTCCCGGACCCCGAGCACCCGCAGCCCCGGTACCGCGCGTGCGGCGTCCATCAGGCCGGGCTCGTCGGAGGGCAGTCCGACGACGACGTCGCATCCGGCGTCCGCGAGGGTCACGGCCGCGACGTGCCAGGGGTGGGTCTCGGTGGTCGCGCTCACGGCAGCTGCTCCTCGGCGGGATCGGGGGACGACGAACGGACGGACGCGCGCAGGACGGCACTGCGGCGGCTGGTGACGGGGTCGAGCCCGAGGGCGGTGCCGTCGGCCGGGGCCGGGGGGTGGCCCCCGGCCTCGGTGGACCGGCGGCCGGGGCGGACCGCCGTCTCCTGGTGGACGCGGGTCGCGACGGCCCAGAAGGCTCCCGTGTCGGCGCGCCGGAGGACTTCGCACAGGTAGACGGACGGGGCCCGGCCCGACTCGACGAGTGCGCGGGCGAAACGGAGGGCCGCGTCGCCGTCGCCGTCGGGCTCGGCGATCGCGTAGCCGGGGCCCTGCCAGCCGGTCAGGGCGGTGAACCGCTGGAGGAGACCGGAGGCTTCGAGGGCCACGGAGTCCGAGGGGCGCAGTCGGCGCGCCGGATCGTCACAGCGGGCGGCGAACGCGTCGGCGGCACGCACGCAGTAGTCGGTGGCGGCGAGGATCACCGGCACGGTGCGGGGTGACCCGTCGGTACCGTGCAGCGCGGCGAGGGCCTCGCCGACCGCGTCCACGGCCTCCGGTTCGGCGAGGAGGCGGCGGGCGCCGGTGACGGGCAGGGGCGGCGGATCGTCGGCGGAACGCCCCCGGACGACGGGAGCGTCCAGGACGGCCTTCACGATCCGGCCCGGATACCGGCCTCGGCGGACAGGAGCAGGGGTCGGCCGGTGGCCGTGCCGCGACGGCGGACGTTGCCGGCCCGGAGGCCGTAGCCGCCGAACGGCCGGTTGCCGTCCTCGGCGTCGAAGGTGATGCGCTCGTGGCAGACGACACTGGTCGCGATGCGCGCGGCTCCGGCGAGAGCCGGTTCCCCGAAGACCGAGACGTACATGCCGCGGGCGGTCTCCTCGGGGGAGTGCAGCCAGCGGGTGATCTGCCCGGGGGCGTCGTACTCCATGACGCACACGACGGGGGAGAAGAACTCCGGCGGGTGGAACGCGTCCTGCCAGGGCAGGTGAAGCAGTGTCGGTTCGACGACATGCCGCGCCCCGTCGACCCCGCCTCCCTGGACCGTGAACTCGCGGTGCCCCGCGAGGAATCCGGCCGCGTCCTCCACGGCGTCCGGGTAGACCAGCGGTGCGACCCGGGTGCCGGGATCGCGGCGGTCGCCGACGCGGACCCCGGCGAGCGCGTCGGCGAGCCGGGGCACGACCTCGCGCACGAGCGAACGATGGACCAGGACGATGTCGGTGCAGAGGCAGTCCTGCCCCGAGTTGTAGAGCCGCGCGTCGAGCACGGTACGGCAGACGGCTTCGGGGTCGGCCTCGGGTCCGACGACCAGCGGGTTGGGGCCGGAGCCGAAGGTGAGCAGCAGCGAGTCGGCGGGGAGGTGGGCGGCGACCTTCTCCCCGTTGTCCGGCTGCCCGGTGAAGACGACGGCGTCGGAGCGGGCGCAGTCGGCGAGGAACTCCCGTTGCGAGGAGGGCGCCATGATGATCCGTCCGCCGCCCAGGCCGCGCAGCTGCGGCCCGAGGATCTCGTGCACGGCCATGGCCGCGGGCGCGACCCGTGCCGAGGGCCGGATGCGGACCTCGTCGGTGTAGAGCGAGGGGATCACGCCGAAGAGGACGTAGGAGTAGAGCAGGTTGTTCGACGGCAGGAAGGTCGCGAGGCGGCCGAGTCGGGCGGGAGAATTACGCAGCAGTTCCCACGGGGCGCCGGAGAGGGCGCGCAGCGAACGGAACAGTTCGTCCGTGGCGGCCTCCGCGGTGGCGACGCGGGTGAGAACGGAGTGCAATGCGTCCCGGTTCCGCAGAAGCGCGTCGACAACACCCGGAACGATCGTTTCCGTGGTGGCGGGCAGTTGTCTCGACGGGTGCGCCCGCCGGTCCGTCGAACCGTCCGGAAATGCCGTTCCCGGCCCTGCGTCGATGACGCCGCTGTGCATGCGCGTACCCCCTTGCACCTGCCCGTGACCTTCGGGCTCGATCAGGAAGCGTCTCCCGCGCGGGTGCTCTCGCGCATCTCGGTTCGTGCTCTCTTCGGACAGGTCCGAGTCCACTCCGCATTCTCGGAGAACGCGGGTGCCGGGACGGCCAGTAGCATCCGGAATACGTCGGCACGTCCCCCCGCGTCGACGCCGGAATCCAGCCGCTCGCGGAGAAGGGAGAATTGCTGTGAATATCCGTACATTCCGTTTCAGCGCCTTCCTTTCCACGGTCGTTCTGGATTCCGGAATTCTTCTTTCCCACGGGCCGCACCAGCAGCGGATCGTCCTGGACGCGCCCTGGGAGCACCTCGTGCGCACGCTGGCCGACGCGCCGTTCGACCGGGCCGCGTTCACCGCGCTGGCACCGGACGCGGCCGCCGCCCCGGCCGTCTTCCGGGCGCTCACGGAGCGGCAGCTGATCGTGCCGGACGGGACCGACGAGGCGGCGGCGTTGCGCGCCTCGTTCGCGGACCGTCCCGAGAGCTCCGGTCAGGACCCGGCAGGCGCGTCCGCCGGCTCCTGGCCGGTCACCCGCTACGGCCTGCCTCAGCGTCTGACGTCGGCGGCCGCTGCCGCCCGGGGCCCCGGGGAGCGGGTGCGCGTGCTCCTGATCGGCGGCTGTGTCACCCAGTTCGCCGAGGAGCCCCTGCACGCCCTCGGGCAGGACCTCGGTCTCGACGTGCGGACCGAGCACATGTGGCCCGGCCCGTCCGCCGATCTGGCACGTGCGGTCGCCCGCTCCCGCCCCGACGTGACGGTCTACCAGCCGGGTGTCCAGCCCTTCCTCACGGGCCTGTTCGACGGCGCGCACACCCTCGGCGACGAGGAGCGGGCACGCACGCTGGCCCTGATGAAGAACGCGTTGACGGTCGCCGTCCGTGCCCTCGCCGAAGCGCTCGAAGGTTCCCTGGGCCTCGTCCACAACTTCGGGCCGCCGGCCGTGTCCCCGTTCGGCCGCTTCGACTTCGCCGAGGAGTTCGGGCTGCGCCGCGTCGTCGCCGAGCTCAACGCGCACGTCGACCGGTGCGTGCGGCGGTACGCCAATCTGATGGTCGTCGACGAGGAACGGCTGGTCGCCCGGCACGGCGCGCCCGCGCTCTTCGACGACCTCGTCTTCCCCTTCGGCCACCACGGCGGCTCCGTCGACCCGTTCGACGAACGGCCCCACCAGCTTCCGGCGCTCGGCCGCGTCCTGGCCGGCGAGTACCTGGCCTGCCTGCGCGCCCACCGTGCCACCGGGCGGATCAAGCTGGTCGTGACCGACCTCGACGGCACGTTGTGGCCGGGCATCGCCGCCGACGACGGCTTCGGCTGGCTCGACTCGGACGCCACCAGCCGCTGGATGCACGTCGGGCTGCATCAGGCCCTGTCCGTCCTCAAGAGCCGCGGTGTGCTCCTCGCCACCTCCAGCAAGGGCGACCCGCACGCGACGCTCGGAGTGTGGGAGAAGGCGGGCAGTCGACTGCTGCTCTCCCCGGACGACTTCGTTCTCCACCGCATCACCTGGGAGGCGAAGTCCGCCGCCGTCGCCGACATCTGCGCACGGCTCGGCTTCGCGCCCGAGCAGGTCCTCTTCCTGGACGACAACCCGGTCGAACGGGCCGAGGTCGGCGCCGCGCTCCCCGGTCTGCACATCGCCGAGGGACCGGTGCACGGCTTCCGTGAACTGCTGCTGTCCCATCCCGCTCTGGAGGGCGGCCGGCGTACGCACGAGGCCGCGCGGCGGACCGAGACCACCCGGGCGATGCTGCGCCGCGAGGAACTGGCCGCCGAGGTCGACCGGGACGCGTTCCTGCGCTCGCTCGACGTGGAGGTCCGCGTGGCACGGGCCGGCGAGGAACACCTGGACCGGGTGGCCGAGCTGTTCAACCGGACCAATCAGTTCACGACGACGGCCTGGCGCACCACGCCGGAGGAGCTCCGGCGCGTTCTGGCCGAACCGGACGCGCGCCTGCACGTGGCGCACGTCTCCGACCGGTTCGCCGACTACGGCATGACCGGTGCCTGTCTGGTGCGCGGCGGGGAGGTGGCGGCCTTCGCGCTGAGCTGCCGGGTCATCGGTCTCGACGTCGCGGTGCCGTTCCTGGTCGCCGCGGTGCGGGACGGCTCCGACGGCGAGCCCGCCCGTCTGGCGGGACTCGGCGGCCGGATCGCGGTCACGGACCGGAACACACCCGCGCGCGAGCTGTTCCTGAACGCCGGATTCGCCGCGGACGACGGCGAGGGCCGGCACGTGCTGACCGATCCGGAGAGGCTGCCGGACCTGTCCGCGCTGCCCGTGACGGTCGTCTCCGGGACGGCCGTCGGCGCGGGAGGGCATTAGACCGACGACGCGGGGCAGCGGACCGAGATACTCATCAGAAGGGAAAGACCGTGCGAGCAGTAGTCACCGGAGGCGGCGGATTCGTCGGGTCGCACCTGTGCGAACGGCTTCTGGCGCGGGGGAACGAGGTCGTCTGCGTGGACGACCTGTCCACCGGCCGGGCCGAGAACATCGCCCACCTGCTCGACCACGCGCGCTTCCGTTTCGTGCACCAGGACGTCACCGAGGGCTTGGAGATACCCGGCCGGGTGGACGCGGTCTACCATCTGGCGTCGCCGGCCTCCCCGCTCGACTACCTGCGGCTGCCGGTCGAGACCCTGCTCGTCGGCTCGTACGGCACGCGCAACGCGCTGGAGCTGGCCCGCCGTGACGACGCCGCGTTCCTGCTGACCTCCACCTCGGAGGTGTACGGCGATCCGCAGGTCCACCCGCAGCCCGAGAGCTACTGGGGCAACGTCAACCCGATCGGGCCGCGCTCGGTGTACGACGAGGCCAAGCGCTTCGGCGAGGCCCTCACCGCGGCCTACCGGCGCACCCACGGGGTGCGGACCACCATCGTGCGGATCTTCAACACGTACGGCCCGCGGATGCGCGCCGACGACGGGCGCGCCGTCCCCGCCTTCTTCACGCAGGCGCTGGCCGGGCTGCCTCTGACCGTCCACGGCGACGGCAGTCAGACCCGCTCGCTGTGCTACGTCGACGATCTGGTCGAAGGGCTCGTCTCGGCGCTGGAGGCGGGCGTTCCCGGCCCCGTCAACCTCGGCAACCCCGAGGAGGTGACCGTCCGCGAACTCGCCCTGGCCGTACGCGAGGTGTGCGCGTCGACGAGTGTCCTGACGTTCGTCCCCCGCCCCGAGGACGACCCGAGCCTGCGCCGTCCCGACATCTCGGCCGCCCACAGGGAGCTGGGCTGGGCACCGAGGACCCCGCTGGCGGAGGGCCTCGCCCGTACCGTCACCTGGTTCCGGGACGCCTCTCCCCTCACTGAGGAGGCCCTGCCCGCGCTCGCCTGATCCCGGCCGAACCCGGCGCCGCCGACCCGGCGCCGGCCCTCGACACTCCGGCCCGACCGCCGGACCCTATTCCCCCAGGAAGGGGGGCACGACCCATGGCCCCACACCGACAGCTCGCCGTCAGGCGAACGGCCGACGTCCCGCTCGACAGCCTGGTCCGCCTGGTGCGGTCCTACGAGGAGAACATCACGGGGGTGGCCACCTGCACACGGGAGGACATCCTCCTGGAGACCGGCCATCCCGGGTACGAGGAGAACAGCTGGTGCCTGACCGGTCCCGGTGACGAGGTGCTCGCCTGGGCGGCCCTGACGCCGCGCGGCAGCACGGTCGACGCCGCGCTGACGGCGCTGCCCGGCCCGCACGGCCCGAGCGCGGCCCGCACACTGCTGTGCCTCGTCCTCGACCGGGTCGACGAGCTGGAGGCGGAGCACGGCAGGCCGTACGCCGTCACCGTCGGAGGCGTCCTGCGCGGCGATCCGGTGGTCCCGTCCGTCCTCGGGGAGGCGGGGTTCGTCCCTGGCGCGACCTCGGGCCAGTACGACATCGATCTGAGGGCTCCCGCACTCCCGCCCCTGCTCCCCGACGACGGGACCATCCGGCGGGCCGGGCCGCAGGACGACGAGGCGCTGCACACGCTGCATCTGCGCAGTCTGTCCAGGGGACCCAAGACGCAGGACGCGGCGGCCTTCCGCGCGAGCCGGAACCGGCTGCGCGACAGCGGCGAGGTGACGCTGCTGCTCGAGATGGCGGGCCGCCCGGTCGGCTACGTCCTGGCCCAGGCCTCCGGCACGGAGGGCCGTGTCCTGGATCTGTGCGTGGCCCCCGCCTTCCGCGGCCTCGGCATCGGTCTGGCCCTGCTCACCGCCGTCCTCGCCGACCTGCGCGAGATCGGCGTCGAGCGTGCCCTGGTCACCCTGGACACCGGCGATCCGAACGAGCACGAGGCGCTCGGCCGCGTGCTCGCCGTTCAGGGCGCCCGCGTCCTCATGCGCTTCGACCGAACCGACGGCTGACCCGTCACCCCACGAAAGACGCGGCCGGCACCGCCCCCCGGCGGACACCGGCCGGCCCCACACCGGACAGCGGACAGCACTCCCGACCGAGCTCTGTCCGACTTCTGACGCAACGATACCGACTCTCCCCCTCCCGAAGAACGATCGGCGGGCCCTCGGCGCTTCTTCGGGAAGTCGCCGGCATCGGGCCGCCCTCCCGGGCCTCCGCGCCCGGCGGAACCGGACCAAGTCCCACGAGAACGGAGCCCCTCGACATGAACCCCACCGGCGCACCCAGGCGGCTGCTGATGGTGATGCCCTACAGCCAGTTCGTCCGCAAGGCCGCCGAGGCGGGCTTCGAGGTCTGGGCGATCTGGGACCCGGCCCTGCGCGAGCAGGAGTACCTCGACGAGGTCGCCGAGCATGCCCGGGAACTGCTGCTGACCGACTTCTCCGACGAGGCCGGCCTGCGTGCGCTCATCGCCGGGACGGTGCGCGCCCACGACATCGGCACGGTCCTCCATCTGGGTGCCGAGGACTCGATGCCCCCGGCCGTCGCCGAGGCCGAGGCGCTCGGCGTCTCCCCGAACCCGGCCTCCGCCGTCACCGTCCTCAACGACAAGGCCGCGATGCGCGCGCTCCTCGCCGAGCACGGGCTCTCCGTCGTCCGCGCGGAGCCCGCCGGGACCATCGAGGAGGTCGCGGCCGCCACGGAACGGCTGCCGCTGCCCGTCGTCGTCAAGCCCGCCCGGGCCTCCGGCAGCCGCGGCGTCGCCCTGATCCACGACGCGGACGACCTCGAGGAATGGACGGACCGCGTCACGGAGGCCGGTCTCCCGGGCCCGTACCTGGTCGAGGAGTACCTCCGGGGCCCCGAGTTCAGTGTGGAGACCCTCTCCGCCGACGGGGTGCACCACGTCATCGGCATCACGGCCAAGCACACCACGGGCGCCCCCTTCTTCGTCGAGACCTCGCACGTCCACCCGGCCCCGCTCGGGCCGGACGAGCGGACCGCCATCCACGCGGTCGTGATCGGGCTGCTGGACCTGGCCGGCTACCGCTTCGGCCCCGCGCACACCGAGGTCATCCTCACGGCGCGCGGCCCGCGCATCGTCGAGTCCCAGACCCGGCTCGGCGGTGACCGGATCCCGCTGCTCATCGAGACCGCCTCCGACTACGACATCGAGGCGGCGATCTTCCGCACCCTCGCCGGGGAACCGGTCGAGCCGCCCACCCCGCGGCACACCGCGTCCGTCGGCTTCCTCTCCTTTCCCGCCGGCCGGCTGGAGTCCCTCGAGGGCCTCGACGCCGTCCGCGCGCTGCCCTACGTCCAGGCGGTGCACTTCCCCTTCTCCCCCGGGGACGAACTGCCGCCCACCACCAGCTCGTTCACCCGCCACGGCTATGCCGTCGTCGACGCCGAGTCCCCCGCCGAGGCCGCAGACCGCGTCGCCCGCGTCCGTGGGCTGCTGCGCGCGAACGTCCGCGACGCCGTGCTCGCCGCCCCGAAGGGATCCCTCTCATGAGCAACGCCAAGACCGTCCTGCTGATCGGCGGTGTCGACGCCCATGTCGAGCGCTTCACCGCGCTCGGTGTCAAGATCGTCCTGATCCAGCACCCCGACAAGGTCACCGAGTACCAGACCCGCGCCGCCGACGTGCTGCTCGTCGTCGACTACACCGACTGGGACGTCGTGCGGCCGTTCGCCGAGGCGGCCCACGCGGTCTACGGCGTGGACGCCGTGGTCTCGCTCACCGAGCCCGGTCTGAACCCGGCGAGCCGGCTGGGCGACCTGTTCGGGCTGACCGACGGCCGCCGCTACGAGGTGAGCCGCCGCATGCGCGACAAGTGGCTGATGCGCCGCCACCTCGCCGAGCACGGCCTTCCGGTGCCCCACGCCGCCCTGGTGGAGGACCGGGCCTCGCTCGACGCCTTCGGCGAGCGGGCCGGCTTCCCGTTCATCCTCAAGCCGGTCTCCACGACCGCCGGCTTCGGTCTGCTGCGCGCCGAGGGCCCGGAGGACCTGGACCGGGTGTGGGCGCGCGTCCGGGAGCTGGACGGCGGCCGGACCGACCGCGGCTCGACCATGTTCACCGTCGACGGCTTCCTGATGGAGTCCTACATCGACGGACCGGAGTTCAGCGTCGAGGCCCTGAGCTTCGCCGGCCGCCACGTCGTCGTCGCCGTCACCGAGAAGCTGACCGCGGAGGAGCACTTCGTCGAACTCGGTCACGCCGTTCCCGCCCGTCTGTCCGACCCCGACCGGGAGCGGCTGACCGGCGCCGTCGAGGAGTTCCTGACCGCCATGGGCGTCACGGACGGTCCCAGCCACACCGAGATCCGGCTCTCCTCGCGCGGCCCGGTCGTCATCGAGTCCCACAACCGGCTGGGCGGGGACAACATCGTCGAGCTCGTCGAGGCCGCGTACGGCGTCGACATGATCGCCTACGGAGCCGCCTGGCCGCTCGGGCTCACCGAACCGCTCGCCGCGGCACCGGCGCCGAAGGCAGCGGCCGTCATGCGCGCCGTGCTGCGCGAGCCGGGCACCGTCACCGCGGTGTCGGGAGTGGAGACGGTCCGTGCCCGGCCGGACGTCCTGGCCGCCCAGGTCTCCGTCCGCGTGGGGGACACCGTGCGACCGCTGAACGACAACTGGGACCGCCTCGGGAGTGTCGTCGCCGTGGCCGCCGACACCGACAGCGCGGTGGAGCTGTGCGAGCGCCTGGTGCACGAGGAGATCCGTATCGATGTCGAGCCGGCGGCCGTGGACGCGCCGGTCCTGGCCGCCTGACCGATGGCCTCGCCGAAAGGAGTCGACAGCATGCCCGAACAGCCAGGTCTACTGCGGACCCTGACCGAGGACCTGGACGTCGTCGTCGCCCGTGACCCGTCCCTCGGCGGCCGCTGGGAGGCCTTCGGCCACACCGGTCTCTCCGCCGTGTGGGCGCACCGCGTGGCACACCGGCTGTACCGCCGGCGGCTGCGCGCGGCCGCGCGGACCGTCGCCCGCGTCGCCCGCCGCCGTACCGGCGTCGAGATCCACCCCGGCGCGGTGCTGGGCCGCCGCGTCTTCATCGACCACGGCGCGTCCGTGGTGATCGGCCAGACCGCCGTCGTCGGCGACGACGTGACGATCTACCAGCAGGTGACGCTCGGGGCGGTGGGCTGGTGGGCCGACAACCACCGTCCGCCCGGTGCCCGGCGGCATCCGGTCGTCGGCGACGGCGTGATCCTCGGTGCGAACGCGACCGTCCTCGGACCGGTCACCATCGGCGACCGTGCCCTGATCGGCGCCATGGCCACCGTCACCGAGGACCTGCCTCCCGGGGCCCGGGTGTACGCGGCGCGTTCCGTCGTCCGGTCCACGCCCGCGCTGCGGGCGGTCCCCGACGCCGCGCCCGGTGCCGAACCGGCCGTCGGCCCGGTGCCCGTCTCCCCGCCCGTTCCCGACGCCGTGCGGGTGCTCGCCTCGGCGGGTTCCTGGTGACCCGTTCCGCCTCCTCCCCCGACCTCTTCACACCCCCTGGAGTCCTCTGGTGACCACCGACCTCCTCGCCGCACCCGCCCGGCGGCGCATCGCCGCCGGCCTCGAAGAACTCATCGGCAACACCCCCCTGGTCCGCCTCGCCCTTCCGGACGGCGCGCCCGGAGCCGAGGTCCTCGCCAAGATCGAGGCCGCCAATCCCTTCGCCAGCAGCAAGGACCGGGCCGCCCTGGTCATGCTCCGCGGCGCCGAACAGCGGGGTGAACTCGTCCCCGGCGGCACCGTGGTGGAATCCACCTCCGGCAACACCGGCATCGCCCTCGCCGCTCTGTGCGCCTTGCGCGGCTACCGCTGCGTGGTCGTCCTGCCCGACAGCGCGACACCCGAACGGATCGGGCTGCTGACCGCGCTCGGCGCGGAGATCGTGCAGACGCCCAGCGCCGACCGGTTCGCCGGTGCCATCGCGAAGGCCGAGGAGATCCAGGCCGCCACACCCGGTTCGTGGTACGTGCGCCAGCACGAGAACCCCGACAACGTGCGGGCCCACTACGAGACCACGGGACCCGAGATCTGGGCGGACACGGGCGGCCGGGTCGACGTCCTCGTCGCCGGGGTCGGCACCGGGGGCACCCTGACCGGCGCCGGCCGCTTCCTCCGGGAGCGCAACCCGGAGCTGGAGATCGTGGCGGTCGAGCCGGAGGGCTCGCCGGTCCTCTCCCGCGGCTATGGCGGGTCCCACCGCATTCCCGGGCTGAACGGCGGTTTCGTCTCCCCCACCACGGATGTCGCGCTCATCGACCGGGTGCTCACCTGCTCCGACGAGGCGGCTCTGGAGACGGCCCGCGCCCTCACCCGGGAGCAGGCCCTCTTCGCGGGGCTGTCCTCGGGTGCCGCGGTGTACGGCGCCACTCTGCTCGCCCGGGATCCCGCCTACGCGGGCAGGACGATCGTGACGATCCTGCCGGACACCGGCGAACGCTACGTCAGCATCTGGAACGAAGGGAGCTCCGCATGACCACGCTCGTCCTGCACCGCGGCTCGCTGCGCGCCAACCCCTACGAGCGGTGGCTGGCCGACCACGGCGAGAAGATCGTCCTGCTGGGTTCGGCCGAACAACTCGCCCTGTTCGGCGAGGAGCTGCCCACCGGGGCGCCCTACGTGCACGCCGAGGTGCTGTCGGACTACGACACCGGCCCGCACGTGGCCGAGCGGGCCGCCGCCCTCGTCGAGGAGTTCGGTGTCACCGATGTCGTCGCCTGCCAGGAGTTCGACATCGAGCGGGCGGCCGCGCTGCGCGAGCGCTACGACCTGCCGGGGCAGCGGCCCGGGTCCGCTCGGGTGTACCGCGACAAGTGGGAGATGAAGCAGGTCGCGAAGGCCGCCGGGATCCCCGTCGCCGACCATGTGCTGCTGCGTGCGCGCGAGGACCTCGACCGCTTCGCCGAGCGCCACGGGCTGCCGGTCGTCGTCAAGCCCCGCAAGGGGCTGCTCTCCGTCGGCGTCTCCGTCCTGCGCACGCGCGAGGAGCTCGTCGCGTGGGCGGAGGACGCGGAGCTCCTCGCCCCGGACGGAGAACCGGAGTGGCTGGCGGAGGCGTTCGTCGTGGGCTCGATGTGTCACATCGACGGCAACGTCCTGGACGGCCGGATCGCGACCCTGTGGCCCTCGCAGTACCAGTACGCGCTGGCCGACTTCCGGGACCGCAAGGGCCGGGTCGACATCGCGCTCGACACCGCCGATCCGCTGGCGCGGCGGCTCGTCGACTTCGGCGAGCGGTTGCTGGAGGCGTTCGGGGGGCCTGAGCACTTCGCTTTCCACATCGAGGTGTTCCACACCGCCGACGGCGAGCTCGTCCTGTGCGAGGCCGCCTCCCGGGCCGGCGGGGCGGGGGTACGGGACGTGCAGCGGGTGCTGTTCGGTTTCGACCCGATGGAGTACCCGGTCCGCCGGCAGCTGGGGCTGCCCGCCGACGCCGGGGAGCGAAGGGATCCCGATCGGCTCGCCGGTCAGCTGCTCTTCACCAAGCGTCCCGGCGTGCTGCGGTCCCTGCCGGACCCGGCGACGCTGCCGCCCGGGGTCGTGAAGTACACGACGTACGCGGAGGTCGGCCAGACCGTCCAGGACGCCTCGCACTCCGGGGACTTCCTCGCGGCGTTCGTGATCGAGGGGGCGGACCGGGCGGAGACGGAGGAGCGCATCCGGGTCGCCGAGGCGTGGTTCCGGGAGGGGCTCGACATCGGCTGAGGCCCCGCCCGGTCGCCGGGCACCCCGGCTACGGCGTCACGCCGCGCCGCGCGACGGCGGCCAGGCGGGCGGAGAGAAGGACGGCGAGAGCCGCGACGGCGACCTCGGTGATCATCGCGGGCGTGTAGCGCAGCCCCGACGCCGGCTCGGACGGGTAGAGGACGATGCCGACGACGGCGATGCCCAGGGCCGCCGCGAGCTGCTGAGTGGTGGCGAGCACTCCGGCCCCGGCTCCCGCGTCCTGCGGCGGTACCCGGCTCATCACGGTGCCCGTCAGCAGAGGGACGATCATTCCGTTGCCCGCCCCGTAGACGGCCATGCCGACCAGCAGCAGCGCGAGCGACGCGCCGTCGCTCTCCAGCGCGGCGGCGGCCGGTGCCGCGGCGAGGCCGAGTGCGATCAGGGCCGCCGAGGCGACGAGCACGCTCCCGCCGAAGCGTGCCCGCAGCGGTACGGCGATCCTCGAGCCGACGGCGATGGCGACGGCGGCGGGAGTGAACGCCAGCCCCGCCGCGGCGGAGCTCAGCCCCGCCTCGTCCTGGAGGTACAGGGCGAGGACGACGGCGAAGGGCACGCTGGCCATGTAGAGCAGGAAATTGAGCAGGACGCCGTGGACGAAGACAGGGACGGCGAACAGGTCCACGGGGAGCATCACCGACCGGCCCCGGCGGGCCCGGGTCCGCTGGTTCCGGACGAACACGGCGGCGAGCAGGCATCCGGCGAGGCACACCGCCAGGCCGGTCGGGAGGAACGACCACTCACTGACCGCGGCGAGCGGCAGCAGCACGCAGGCCATCGACACGGCACTGAGCACAGCACCGGTGACGTCGATCCCCCGGCCCGCGAGGGCGGGCCGGTCGGCCTCCAGCGTGACGGGCAGGAGCAGGAGGACCGCCAGGCACAACGGCACGGCGACGAGGAAGACCGGGCGCCAGCCGAGGCCGAACAGGTCCCAGGCCGGCAGGGCCCCGCCGAGAATCTGGCCGAGGACCATGCCCAGGCTCATCGACACGGCGAACCAGGACAGGGCCTTCTGCTGCTCGGCGGGCGGGAACTGCGTCCGGATCAGCGCAAGGACCTGCGGCTGGAGGACGGCCGCGGCCGCTCCCTGGGCCAGCCGGGCCGCGATGAGCGAGCCCGGGGACCAGGCGAGGGCGCACGCCAGCGAGGTCACCGCGAAGACGGCGATGCCGGCCCGGTACATGCGCCGGCGCCCGAACAGGTCGCCGAGCCGCCCGCCGGTGATGAGGCCCAGGCCGTAGACCAGACCGTATCCGCCGACCACCGCCTGGAACTCGAACGGGGTGAGGCGGAACGACTGGTTGATCGACGGGGCGGCGAGATTGACACAGAACTGGTCGAACAGCGAGAGGAACGGGCCGACCAGGAGCAGGGCCAGTGCCTGTCGGCGCCGAGGGTTCGGCGGGGGCGGAGCCGGGTCCGTCCCGGCACCCGCGCGCCGCTGCCCGAGCCGCGGGACAGGCTTCTCGCCGACGAGTTCATCCGCCATGTATCGCAATCCCCTCACACGTGTCCTGCCGCCATCCCAGGAGTGGCCGGAGCGCGGGGCAAGCGGACTTGGCTGAGTCTTCGCGGGTCGGGGAAGCCACGGAGGCTTGTGCAACTCGGCATGGACGTCGCGGGGACGGGCCGCACATTCTGCCGACGCAACCAGACGCAGAAAGGCTGTGCGATGGAAAGCGGTCCTTCGACGGTGCGCCTCCTCTCCGGGAACGGACCCGACCACGAGGAGGCGCGCGGCCTCGTGCTGCGGTTCCTCGGCGGCGACGTCGGCTCCGACCCGTACCCCGTGCTGAACCGCATCCGGCAGGCGGGACCCGTATGGGTCCGTGACGACCTGCTCGTCCTCTCCTCACGCGCCCACTGCGAGGCCGCCCTGCGGGCGACGGACACCGCGCCGGCCTCCGCCGGTGCCTGTCCGGTGTCCGCCGCCCGGCTGCGCCGCGCGGCGGACCGGGCCTTCTCCGCCGACGCCGTGACGGACCTGGCCCCGCTCGTCCGCCGCCTCGTCGACGACCGTCTGGACTCGGTGGCCGCCCGCGGCCGCCTCGAAGCCGTCAGCGATCTCGCCCATCCGCTGCCGATGGCCGTCCTGTCCCACCTGCTGGGCCTGCCGGCCTCCGACGCCCAGTGGCTGCACCGGCGGGCTGTGGCGCTCGCCCCGGCCCTGGACCCCGGTCCCGCGGGCACCGGGACGGCCGGGCCGGCAAACCTGGCCGGGTCGCGGCAGGCGGAGACCGAGCTGGAGGCGTACTTCGCCGAGGCCGTCGAGCGGCGTCGCCGGAACGGCGGCGACGACCTGCTGTCCCGGCTGATCCGTGTGGACGACGGCGGGGAACGGCTCACCGACGCCAAGACCGCCTCGGTCGGCCGCTTCCTGCTGGGTGCCGGATACGAGACCACGGCCGCCCTCGTCTCGGGCAGCGTCCTGGCGCTGCTGCGGGCACCGCAGGAGATCGACACCGTGCGGAAGGATCCGGGCCACGCGGGGCACGTGGTGGAGGAGACTCTGCGACTCGACCCACCGCTCCAGATGGTCCAGCGCCGCGCCTCCGCCGACCTCGACCTGTGCGGGACACCGGTGGCCAGGGGCACCCTGATGGTGCTGCTCCTCGCGGCGGCCCATCGCGACCCGGCCCTCGCGTCCAGCCCCGATGTCTTCGCCCCCGACGGCGCCTCGCCGCACCTGGCGTTCGGAGCGGGCCGGCACCACTGCCTCGGCGCTCCCCTGGCCCGGCTCGTCGCCCGGACCGTACTCGTGCGCTTCACCCAGCGCGTCCTCGGACCGCGCTTCGCCCTCGGCAGCCCGTCCTACCGGCCCGCCGGCGCGCTGCGCGGGCTGCGAGCGCTGTGGGTGGACGCGGACGGATTCGCCGGCCGGGACCTTCCCTGGCCGGAACCTCCCGCGTAACCACCCGCCCTTCGACCACCCTCGCCATGCCGCGCCCGGCGCGGCGGGAAGGACATCGTGACAGTCACGCACCCCGGCGCGCCGCCCCTGACGGCCGCCCTGGACTGCTTCTTCGTGAGGCCCGGCGACGAGGAACGGGCCCGCGCGACCGGGCGGCACGTGCTCGGCAGGGTGACCTACGGCCACGGCGGCCGGCCGCCCATGCTGCACGACGGCGCCCCCCTGGTCCGGATCGCCATGGCCGGTGACACCACCGAGCGGATCACCGAGGTGTGGACCACCGACCGTCCGGTGCGGTCCGGCCGCGAGGGCGGGCTGGTGTACGCCGAGGACGGCGAGACCTTCTTCTGCGCGGTCCGGATCGACGAGCGCGGCGTCTACCGCGACACGGTCCGTTCGGTGTACGAGAACGCCTTCACGCTGATGTGCCGGCTCGGCTACACCGAGCTGCTCCGCATGTGGAACATGGTCGGCGCCATCACGGACGCCAACGCCGACGGCATGGAGAACTACCGGGACTTCTGTGTGGGCCGCGCCCAGGCGTTCGAGAGCTGGTCCGGCCGGGTCGACGGCATGCCGGCCGCGACCGGCATCGGCTCGCTGCGTCCCGGCATCGACCTGTACTTCCTGGCCTGTCGCACCGGTCGTGCCCGGCACCTGGAGAACCCGCGTCAGACTCCGGCGCACCGGTACCCCACGCGGTACGGCCCCAAGTCGCCGAGTTTCGCGCGCGCCACGCTCCTGGAGCCGGGCTCCGGCACCCGGGCGGCTCTGTACGTCTCCGGGACGGCCAGCATCATCGGCGACGACACGGTCCACCACGACGACGTCGAGCGGCAGTGCGACGTCACCCTCGCCAACATCGAGGCGCTGATCTCCTCGGAGAACCTGCGACGCCACGGCCTCGCCGGCGGCTTCGGCCTGGCGGACCTCGACTGCGTCAAGGTCTACGTCCGCGACGCCGAGCACCTGCCGGCGGTCCGCGCCCGGTGCGCCGAGGCGTTCCGCTCCGGCACGGACCTCGCCTTCTTCAACGTGGACGTCTGCCGTCCTGACCTGCTGGTGGAGATCGAAGGGATCTGCCGATGACCAACTTCGTCCGGCGCCTGGCGGAGACCGCCCTGTCCCGGAGCTGGCTGGAACGCCCCGCGTACTTCGTGGACGAGAGCGTCTACCGCTTCGAGGACGTGTTCGCGGGCGCGGACCGCGCGGCGGCGGCCTTCGCCTCCCGCGGCCTGGGACAGGGCGCGCGCGTCCTGATAGCCCTGCCCGACGGCATCGAGTTCGTCTGGGCCTTCCTCGGTGCCCTGCGCGTCGGGGCCGTGGCCGTTCCGGTGAACTCCATGTTCCACCCGGACGAGATGCGCCGGGCCGCCGACATCGCCCGGCCCTCAGTCGTGGTGTCGGACCCCGGGTTCGAGGACCGCTTCACGGTGCCCGTCCTCACGCCGGACGCGCTCCGTGGCGACGACACCCCCGTACCTCCGTACGCTCCCGTGACGGACGACGCCCCGGCGTTCGCGGCGTTCACCTCCGGCACGACCGGCGGTCCGAAGCTCTGTTTCCACACGCATGGCGACCCGGAGATCCTCACCCGGGCGGCCGGCGCGGCCGTCGGCGTCACCGCGGACGACGTGAGCTATTCGGTGCCGCGCATGAACTTCGCGTACGGCCTGGGCAACTCGCTCTTCTTCCCGCTGCTGACCGGCGGCGCCACGGTGCTCACGCCCCGGCGGCTCGCGCCCGGTGACTCGCTGGCCGTGCTGGAGAAGTACGGCGTCACCGTCTTCTACAGCCAGCCGACCTTCTTCGCCCACATGCTCGGCCATCCCGAAGCCCGTCGGGTGCTGGACGGGCTGCGAGTGGCCGTCGTGGCGGGCGAGGTCCTGCCCGATTCGCTGGAGCGTGAGCTGCGCGGCGTCCTCGGACCCCGGCTCCTGAACGTGTACGGCACCACGGAGATCGGGCACGCCCTGCTGGCCAACGGGCCCGACACGGTGCGCGAGTTCACCCTCGGCCGAGTGCTCACTCCGTATCGCCTGCGAATCGTGGACGACCAGGGCGTGCCGGTCGCGGCCGGCGTCGAGGGGCGTCTGGAGGTCGCGGGTCCGACCATCGGGCTCGGCGTCCCGAGCGGCGATCACGCGCCGATCCGGCTGACATCCGACGAGTGGTACGCCACGAGCGACGCCGCGGTCATGGACACCGACGGGTTCGTCCGCGTCCACGGGCGGCTCGACGACGTGGAGATCGTGGCGGGCATCAACGTGCACCCCACGGAGATCGAGGACCGGCTCATGGCGCACTCCGCCGTCGAGGAGGCGGCCGTGTGCGCGGTCCGGCGCGACTCGGGCATCTCCGTGCTGCGCGCCTACGCCGTTCTGCGCCATCCTGTGGACGAAGCCACCGGCCAGGCGCTGCGCGACGAACTGCTCGACTCCTGCCGATCGTCCCTGACCTGGTACAAGGTGCCGGAAGACGTCACCTTCGTCACCCGGCTGCCTCGCAATCCGACGGGCAAGCTGCTGCGCCGCACCATCCGCGCGCTCGCCGCCGACGACGCCCTGCACTGACCGGGACGGCGTCCGCCTTCGCGTCGCCCGCCCGCCTCTGCCCCGCACCGCATCTACGCCCTGGAGTGAAAGCGTTGAGCTCAGTCGAGACCGTCACCGCCCCCGTCTCCTTTGACGGCCAGACCCTCACCATCGACGCCGTCCGGCGCATCGCCGAGGAGGGGGCGCAGGCCGACGTCGCCCCCGAGGCGGTCGCCAAGACGCTGCGCAGCCGGGCGATGCTGGAGGATCTGGCGGAGCAGAACGTTCCCATCTACGGCGTGACCACCGGTTACGGCGAGATGATCTACATGCAGGTCGACAAGTCCAAGGAAGTCGAACTGCAGACCAACCTGGTCCGCAGCCACAGCTCCGGCGTGGGGCCGCTGTTCGCCGAGGACGAGGCGCGGGCGATCGTGGCGGCGCGCCTCAACACCCTCGCCAAGGGTCACTCCGCGGTGCGCCCCGAGATCCTGGAGCGCCTCGCCCTCTATCTGAACCGGGGCATCATCCCGGCCATACCCGAGATCGGCTCGCTGGGCGCCAGTGGCGACCTCGTCCCGCTCTCGCACATCGCGAGCACGCTGATCGGTGAGGGCTACGTGCTGCGCGACGGCCGGCCGGTGGAGACGGCCGCGGTCCTGCGCGAGCACGGCATAGAGCCGCTCCAGCTGCGGTTCAAGGAGGGGCTCGCGCTCATCAACGGAACGTCGGCGATGACCGGTCTCGGTTCGCTCGTCGTGGAGCGCGCCCTGGCCCAGACCCGGCAGGCCGAGCTGGTCTCCGCCCTGCTCAACGACGTGCTGCGCGGCTCCGCCAGCCCCTTCGGGTCCGAGGGCCACGACGTGGCCCGTCCGCATCGGGGACAGATCGACTCGGCCGCCAACATGCGGGCCCTGCTGGCCGGCAGCAACCTGATCGCCGAGCACGCGGAGCTGCGCCGCCAGGTGCAGGACGTGAAGGAGGACGGGAAGGAGGTCCAGCGGACCGAGACCTACCTCCAGAAGGCCTACACGCTGCGCGCCGTCCCGCAGATCCTCGGCGCGGTGCGCGACACCCTCTACCACGCCCAGGACAAGCTGGAGATCGAGCTCAACTCCGCCAACGACAACCCGCTGTTCTTCGAGGGCAAGGAGATCTTCCACGGCGCCAACTTCCACGGTCAGCCGATCGCCTTCGTCCTGGACTTCGTGACGATCGCCCTCACCCAGCTCGGCGTCCTCGCCGAGCGGCAGCTCAACCGTCTGCTGAACCGTCACCTCAGTTACGGCCTTCCGGAGTTCCTCGTCGCTTCCGAGCCCGGTCTGAACTGCGGCTTCGCCGGAGCCCAGTACCCCGCGACCGCGCTGGTGGCGGAGAACCGCACCATCGGCCCGGCCTCCACCCAGTCCGTCCCGTCCAACGGCGACAACCAGGACGTCGTCAGCATGGGGCTGATCGCCGGCCGCAACGCCCGGCGGGTGCTCGGCAACAACAACCGGATCCTCGCCGTGGAGTTCCTCGCCGCCGCCCAGGCCGTCGACGTGTCGGGCCGCTTCGAGGACCTGAGCCCCGCTTCCAAGGCGACGTACGACGCCGTGCGCTCCCTGGTGCCGGCGCTGGGCGTGGACCGGTACATGGCCGACGACATCGAGCTCGTCGCGGCGGCCCTGTCGCGGGGTGAGTTCCTCACCGCGCTCGCCAAGTACACGGACGTCGAGCTGCGCTGACCTCCTTCCCGTGACGCGGAAGCGCCCCCACCCGGTCGGGTGGGGGCGCTTCCGCGTGTGGGATCGGTTCAGGCCGCGAGCGTCTGCTCGTCGGAGGACGCGGCCTCGGCCGGGGCCTCCTCCTGGCCGATCGGCGGGACGTGGCGCATCAGGGCGACGAAGAAGGCTCCCGCCACCGCGATCAGGATCGCGCTGACCGTGGCGACCGTGTGGATGCCGCCGGTGAACGCGACGCGGACCGGTTCCATCAGCGCGTCGGCGAGCTGCTGGGGCAGGTTCTGCGTGGCGGCGGCCGCGCCGGAGACGCTGTCGCGGGCGGCCTCGGCCGCGTCGGCCGGGACGGTCGCCGGCACGGTGTCCGCCACCCGGTCGCGGTAGACGGCCAGACCCAGGGTGCCGAGCGTGGCCACGCCGAGGGCCGCGCCGAACTCGTTGCTGATCTGGGAGAGCGCGCCGGCGGAACCGGCCTTCTCCGGCGGGACGGCGCCGACGACCATGTTGGTGCCGAGCGCGACGATCGGGGCGCCGCAGAAGGAGAAGACGGCGAAGCCCGCGATCAGGGTGGCGGTGCCGCTGTCGGCGCTCAGCTGCGAGAAGACGAGCAGGACGGCGACCACGCCGACGATGCCCGCGCCGATGACGTACGCGGGGCGGATCTTGCGGGCGATGATCGGGCAGACCATGAAGGAGACGGTCGCGGCGGCCATGCCCGGGAGCAGGCCGAGGCCGGACTCGATCGGGGTCATGCGCTGGGCGGCCTGGAAGTACTGGGTCATGAGGAGCATGACCGTGCCGCCGATGAGGCTGTAGGCGAGCAGGCCGAGCAGCGAGGCGCTGAAGCGGCCGTGGCGGAAGAGCGATACGTCGAGCAGCGGGGCGGTCAGCGCGCGCTGACGCCGGACGAAGAGCACGCCGAGGACGATGCCGACGACGATGGCGGCACCGGACAGCGGGCTCCAGCCGTTGCGGGCGGTCTCCTTGATCCCGTAGATGACCGGGAGGGTGGTGCCCAGGTTGAGGGCGACGCTCGGCAGATCGATACGGCCGGCCTCGGGGTTGGCGGATTCGGGCAGCACCTTGGGGCCCACGATCAGCAGCAGGACCATGACCGGGACGCCGAGGAGGAAGAGCGAGCCCCACCAGAAGTGCTCGAGCATGACGCCGCCGAGCATCGGGCCGATGATGGCGCCGAGGGTGAAGCAGCTGGCCCACATGCCGATCGCGGCGGCCCGCTGCTTGGCGTCCTGGAACATCGTGGAGATCAGCGCCAGGGTGGACGGGCTGATCGCCGCGCCGGCGATGCCCAGCAGTACACGGGCGGCGATCAGCATGGCCGGACTGGTGGCGAACGCGGCGAGCAGCGAGGCGGCGCCGAAGGCCGCGCCGCCGATCAGCAGCAGCTTGCGGCGGCCGATGCGGTCGCCGAGGGTGCCCATGGGGACCAGGAAGCCGGCGACCAGGAAGCCGTAGATGTCCATGATCCACAGCTGCTGGTTGCTGTTCGCGCCGAGATCCGCACTCAGGTGCGGCAGCGCGAGGAGGAGTACGAAAACGTCGAGGGCCACGAGCAAAGTGGGAAGGGCGAGGATTCCCAGCCCGATCCACTCCTTGCGCCCGGCCTTGGGAGCACCGCCTGCAGTCATGTGCCTGTTCTTCCCGTCGTCGTGTGTGTGGAGGGCTTTCCGCGTCTCTGCCCATGGCCGCGCGCGCCCGCCCCCGAGGGTCTCCCGGCCGGAGCCGTGCACGCATCTCGCAGAGTGCCGTCCTGACGCCGCGCGGGAGTGAGTTTCATGAAGCAACCTCGAAGATGCGGACGGTGATCACCCGCTTCTAATGTCGTTGGCGGACAAGGGGAAACGGCCCCACGAAAGCACGCCGGGTCCCGCGGTCCTGAGATCCCCTCACACATGACATGGAGTCAGGAAATGATCGTCAAGAACAAGCTCGGCCTTGCCACCCGCGTCGCCGCCGCCACCGCCGTCGCCGCCGGTCTGGCACTGACCCTGCAGCCCTCCGCGAGCGCCGCCCCCACCGCGCCGGTCGTCTCGGTGTCGCCGGCGTCGGCCCTCTCGGACGGCCAGCAGGTCACCGTCACCGCCTCCGGTCTGACCCCGAACACGGTCTTCCACCTGGGTCAGTGCGCGTTCGTCGAGCCGGGCAAGTACGGCTGTGACGCGACCACCGCGAAGGACGTCGTCTCGGACGCGCAGGGCAAGGTGAACACGACGATGGTCGTGCACAGCTCCTTCCAGGCCGTCGTCGGCGCCGACCGCACCGTCTGGGGCACCGTCAACGCCAAGACCACCCAGACCCAGGTGGGCCTGGGCAGCGACGCCGGCGAGGGCGGCGGCCAGCTGATCTCCTTCAAGTAATCCCGGCCCGGCACGGGCATCCCCCTCCGGAGCCCTCGGCACGTCGGCCGCCAGCCGACGGCCGGGGGCTCGGACGTGTTCCGTCACGGACTCCGCGAGAACGCCGAACGGCGCGGCCCCCGAGGAACCGCGCCGTTCGGCGTGCGCCGGGAACGGAACTCAGCCCGCCGCGGTCGCGCCGGGAGCGATGTCCCCGGCGAACCGGCCGCACGGGTCGATCCGTGCCCGGACCCGGTCCACGGCAGCCACGGCGCCGGCAGCGAGATGACGCTGCGGCCGGTCCGCCCCCTCGACCAGGGAGGGCACGGTGGTCCCCGTGTCCCAGGGTGCCAGCGCGGCGCGCACGGTGGCGCAGTGGGCCTCGAGGTCCCCCACGGTGACCGGCCCGAACGGAGGGCCCGACCCCATGTACGCGAAGGCCGCGTCCACCTGGTTCAGCACACCGCCACGCGGGTCCGGGTCCGCGAACGCCCCACCGAGCTGACGGAGGGTGGCGACGACCAGCGGGGATCCGGAGCCCTCGCCGACGACGGCCAGGAACGCCTCCGCCGCCTTGTCGGAGAGTTCCGCGAGAAGCAGGTGGTCGCCGATGAACGGGACCGGGTCGGCCGGGTCCATGTGGGCGTCGAGCACGCCGGCGGCGTCGGTGAGCGCCCAGGTGTCGAGGAGCGGTTCGGCGAGGTCGCGCAGGGGCCCGAGCAGGTTCTCTGCCTGCCGCTCCGCCTCGGCCACATCGTCCGGCGACGCGGCGAGCACCGCGCCGTCGACGCACAGCACGGGCCCGGCCGCCAGGGCGGGCGGGACGCCGGGGACGGGCGGCAGGTTCATCACGCGCAGCGAGGTGGTCGCGTGGCGCGGTGCCGTGCGGGTCCAGTCGCGCCAGGCCGCGAGCAGCGGGCGGGCGTGAGCAGCCGACCAGTACGTGGCTCCGGTGACGACCTTCGCCACCGGGAAGAGCGCGATCTCGACGGCGGTGACGACGCCGAAGCCACCGCCTCCGCCACGCAGCGCCCAGAACAGTTCGGGGTCGTTCTCGGCATCGGTGCGGACCGGCTCACCGTCGGCGGTGACGAGTTCGACCGCGCGCACGCTGTTGGCGGCGAGTCCGGTGTGCCGGCCGTAGAAGCTGACGCCGCCGCCGAGCAGGTAGCCGACGACGCCTACGTGGGCGGCCGAGCCGTGCGGGGTGGCCAGGCCGTACGGCGCGGCGGCCGCGACGACCTCGCCCCAGGTCGTACCCGCCGGAACGCGGGCGACGCGGCGCTCGACGTCGATCTCGACGCCGCCGTCCAGCCGGGTGCGGATGAGCACGCCTCGGTCGGCGGGAGGTCGCGCACCGGAGGCGTGGCCGGTGGTGTGGACCCGTACGGCCAGGTCCCGCTCGCCCGCCTCGCGCACGGCGGCGCGGACCTCGTCGACGGTGCGGACGGTCACGGCCGCGTCGGGGCGCGCCGGGGCGGCGAGGTTGAAGACGCCCGTGGCCTCGTCGTACTCCGGCGAGCCGGGTGCCGCGAAGGACTCCTGGAGGACGTCGTGCTGGTTCATGTCGGCGGTTCTTCCTTGTCTGTGTCAGTGCTCGCGCACGGCCGTCAGGAACACGAACGTTCCCGGGCCGCTCTCCTCGCGGACCGTCAGGCCGGCGTCGTCGAGCCAGCGCCGCAGGTCGTCGAGGTCGAAGAGCTGCAGGCCGCCCTGGTGTTGCGGGAAGCGGTGGGCGCTCTGGAAGTAGCGGTAGACGGGGTCGTCGGAGCGGCGGAACGTCATCAGGGTGAAGGTGCCGCCCGGCCGCAGGACCCGGCCGACCTCGGCGATCGCCGCGCCGGCGTCGGCGTAGAAGGCCTGGAGCGCGTTCCAGCACACGACCGCGCCCAGCGAGGCGTCCTCGAAGGGAAGCTCGGCGGCGGAGGCGAGGACGGAGGGCACCTCGGGCAGTCGCCCGCGCAGCACGTTGAGCATGGGCAGCGCCGAGTCGAGGGCGATGAGCCGCTCGGCTCCGACCGTCTCGGCGATGACTGCGGTCCACCGGCCGGCGCCGGCTCCCAGGTCGAGGACGGGCCCGTCGACGGGCCGTACCTGCTCCGCGATGTAGCGGTCCTCGTCCTCGGGGGCGACCGCGCCGCCCCAGTCGGAACCGGAGACCCGCAGGAAGGCCGGGCGGGCCACGGCTTCGTAGAACAGGCCCATGCTGGGGACGCGGGACAGCTTCTCCAGGAAGTCGGCGGCGGTGTCCCCTTCGGCCGCCGTCGCGGTCAGGTCGAGGATGCCGCCGGCGACCGGGTAGCGCGCCTGGCAGCCGCCGCAGAGCGCGACGCCGTCGTGGGACTCCAGCGACCCCTGGCAGGAGGGGCAGCGCAGCGCGCCGAGGGTCGGGGCGAACAGGGCGGCGTCGGCGACCGGGGCGGCGACCTCGCGGCGCTCGGGAACCGGCGCGGCGGGCAGGTTGCGGGGGTCTCCGTTGCACACCGCCCAGTAGGCGCGGGCACCGGTGCAGCCGAGGACGGTACGGGTGTCGTTCTCCCAGTTCGCCACGAGCTGCTCGGGCGCCAGTTCCTTGATCCATCCCTGGTCGAAGGCGCGCTCGTCCTCGTTCAGGGTCCACGCCGACGGCGAGGGCCACACCCGGCCGAGGTCGGGGCGCTCGAGGTCGAGTGTGCTCAGCGCGCGGTCCAGGCGGGAGATGTCCTCGGCCTCGAGGTCCAGCGCGGCGACCGCGCCAAGGATCCGTTCGCGCTCGGCGGGGAAGTGCGCGAGCAGGTAGAGCAGGGCGAGGGTGAGCGGTGTACCGATGCCGGGGGTGCCGAGCAGCTCCAGGTAGGTGTCGAGGTGTCCGCGGACAGCGCCGGCGATCGGGCCGTCGAGGTCGGGGTACTCCGTCTCGGCCAGCAGACCGAGGAGGACGGCCAGGTGCCCCTTGCGGTCGGTGCCGGCCCGTTCCAGGGCAGCCACGAGCGCGGGAACGGCGGCCAGGGCCTGCCCACTCGCCGTGCCGTCCTCCCACAGGACGCCCACCAGCGCGCGGAACTCCCCGGCCACGCCGTCGGGCGCGGCCTCGACGAAGGCGTCGGCGAGGCCGACGGCAGCTGGGGCGGTGGAAACGTTCATCTCCATGTCCTTCCAAGGTCTGTGCGGCGGTCGCCGGCGCCACGCGCGACCGTCACGCTGCCAGCGGCCGGGCGACCACCGCATCTTCCTGGCTGCCCTTCCGGCCCGCGCGGCGGACCGGGGCGCAGGTGGAGCAATCCGCAAGATGCGGGCGGATTCGACGACGGCGGACGATACGGCTGGGCGCTCCGGGTGCTCCGGGACCGGTCCCGGCTCCGCGGGCACGCCCCCGTTCCCCCTCGACCGATGACCTGCCGCCGGCGGTCAGCCATCTCCGGAGCGCTCATGCACCCCTTCCGCATCGACATCCCGCAGGCCCAGATCGACGACCTGCATCGCCGCCTCGACGCGACGCGCTGGCCGGACGAACTGCCCGGCGTGGGCTGGGACCGGGGTGTTCCGGTCGGGTACCTCAAGGAGCTCGCCGCGTACTGGCGCACCTCCTTCGACTGGCGGGCGGCCGAGGCGCAGTTGAACGCGCACCCGCAGTTCGTCGAGGAGATCGACGGCGCACAGGTGCACTTCCTGCACGTCACCTCCCCCGAGCCGGACGCGACCCCGCTCCTCCTCACCCACGGATGGCCGGGCTCGGTCGCCGAGTTCCTGGACGTGATCGGGCCGCTGACCGACCCGCGCGCGCACGGCGGCGACCCGGCCGAGGCCTTCCACCTGGTGATCCCGTCGATCCCGGGCTACGGCTTCTCCACGCTGACCGAGACCGGCTGGGACACCGCGCGGATCGCCCGCGCCTGGGCCGAACTCATGGCCCGCCTGGGCTACGGGAAGTACGTCGCGCAGGGCGGCGACGCCGGAGCGGTGATCTCCCTGGAGCTCGGCCGCATCGACCCCGAGCACGTCCTCGGCGTCCACGTGAACATGCTGATGACCTTCCCGTCCGGGGACCCCGCCGAGTTCGAGGGCCTGGACGAGCGCGACCAGGCGCGCCTGGGCAAGCTGGCCCGGTTCGACGCGGAGCTCTCCGGTTACATGAAGCTCCAGCAGACCCGCCCGCAGACGCTCGCGTACGGGCTCACCGACTCCCCCGTGGGCCAGCTCGCCTGGATCGTCGAGAAGTTCCTCGACTGGACCGGTGCGACGGACCTGCCGGAGGACGCGGTCGACCGCGACCGGTTGCTGACGAACGTGACGATCTACTGGCTGACGGCCACCGCCGGTTCGTCCGCGCAGTTCTACTACGAGGGTGCCGCCGGGGTCCGGGCCGCGGCGAGCGGCGCCGTGCCGCCGCCGGTGACGGTGCCGGTCGGCGTCGCCGTGTTCCCTGATGACATCTTCGTGCCGGTCCGCCGCTTCGCCGACCGCGACCTCCCGAACATCACGCACTGGACCGAATTCGAGCAGGGCGGTCACTTCGCCGCTCTGGAGCAGCCGACCGCGCTGACCGGGGACATCCGTGCCTTCGCGCGGGCGCTCCGGCCCGTCGCCGTCGCCGTCTGACGCGCGCCGCCGAACCGTTTCGAACGCTTACGAGAGAGATGAGGCATGGCATGACGGCCAAGACCGTGATCGACGTCTGGGTGGCCGACCTGACGTTCCCCGGCTACATGGACCGGCTCCACCGGCTGGGAGCCGAGTTCGAGAAGGCGCACCCCGAGTACGAGATCAACATCGAGGGCCGTGACTTCCGGCTGCTGTCGCAGCAGATCGCCGAGGCCGCCGACGCGGGACGCCCCCCGGCCGTAGCGGAGTACTACTTCGCCGTCACCCAGGCCGCCCGGGACTCGCGCACCCGTGACGGGAAGCCGCTGTTCACCTCGGTGCAGAAGGCGATCGCGGGTCGTACGGAGATCCTCGGCGAACCGGTCGTCGTCGACGACCTCATCCCGTCGGTACGCGAGTACTACTCGGTGGACGGCGATCTCACGTCGATGCCGGCCGTGGTCACGGCCATGCTGATCTACGGCAACAAGACGGTGCTGGACAGGGCCGGGGTCTCCACCCTGCCCACGACCTGGGCCGGGGTCGAGGCGGCCTGCGAGGCCGTGGCGGCCCTGGAGGGCGGCCCGTCGCACGGTGTCACCTGGGCCAACCACGGTCTGTTCTTCCAGCAGGCGCTCGCGGTCCAGGGCGGTGAGCTCGCCGACAACGCCAACGGCCGCGCGGGCCGGGCGACCCGCCTGGACCTGTCGTCGGAGGCGATGCTGACCTGGGCGGAGTGGTGGCGCGAGCTGCAGCGCAAGGGCCACTACCTCTACACCGGGAAGATCCCGGACTGGGAGGGCAACATCAAGGCCTTCGCCGACCAGGACGTGGCGATCCGCGTCACCTCTTCCAACGACCTCAACTACATGGCGACGGCGGCCGAGAACGCCGGCTTCGAGATGTCCGTCGGCCGGTTCCCGCAGCGGGACGGCGTACCCTACGGCGGCAACATCATCGCGGGCACCTCGCTGTGGCTGGCCGACGGCCTGGACGAGGTGACGCAGGACGGCGCGCTGGCCTTCATGCAGTTCCTCAACAACCCCCGGAACGCCGCCGACCGGCACATCGCCAGCAGCTTCGTCCCGGTCACCCGCTCCTCCTACCGTCTGCTGGAGGACGAGGGCTGGTTCGAGGCGAACCCCTACCACCGGCTGGCGAGCGCTCAGCTCGGCTCGTACGACGAGGGCCAGGGCGAGGGCGTGCCGCCGTGCCGCGGAGCGATCTTCGGCGACTTCGCCGGCGTCCAGGACGTCATGACCCGGGCCATGGACGACGTGCTGAGCCGCGGCGACCTGCCCGCCGAGCGGTTCGCCGAGGCCACGGCCGAGGCCCAGGCGCTGCTCGACGCGTACGAGAAGGACCGCGTCGACAACGGCGTGCGCAGGGCAGAGAGCCTGCGGGTGGAGTACTTCCGCGACGCGGAGGACTACACCGGCGCCCAGCTGGAGGACGCGGTGAAGGGCGTGTCGAAGGAGTAGCCGACGACACGGCGAGGGGGCGGACCGGTCGGTCCGCCCCCCTTCGGCGTCGGGTGGGTGTACGGCTCAGGCCGCCGCGACGGTGCGGAGCGGCCGGTAGTAGTCCTCCAGGTCCACCGCCTGCCCGTCGAGGGCGACGCGCAGCTCGGCGAGGGCGCCGCGCAGCGCGGCGGAGACCGCCGGGACCCGACAGGTCTCCGCCAGGTCCGTGAGGGTCCGGTAGCTCTCCAGGAGCAGGTGCTCCTGCTCAGGCGTGAGCGAGCTGTCGTTCGTCATGAAGTCGTGCCGCCTTCCATCTCGTTCGGGGCAGGCTGCCGCCGGGGACCAGTTCCACCTGGGGCCGGATGCCGATCTCGCGCTTGAACTCCTCGGCGATCCGCGCGCACAGGGCCGACGCGGCCTCACCGGTGACGCCGTCCGCCTCGGCCTGGACGTGGACGGTGTCAAGGCCGCGGACCGTGCGGAGGGAGGAACGGAACTCCGCGACCTCGCCGAAGCCGCGGAGCACGTCCTCGATCATCACCGGGGTGACGGAGACCCCCCGGATCTTGCGCATGTCGTCGTAGCGCCGCAGGATGCCGCCGTCGAGGAAGTCCCAGGTCCGGCCGCATCCACAGTCGGTGTAGGGCCGCTTGACCACCATGTCCTCGGTCCAGTGGCGGAAGAGCTGCATGCCCTCGCGATAGAGGCCGGTGGTGACGCGGACGCCTTCCTCGCCGTAGCCGACCGGCTCCTTCGTCTCGGGGTGCAGGACCTCCTCGATCACCGTCGGCTCGTTGATGTGGCAGGCGCCACGGCGCGAGGGGCACTCGAACATGAAGACCGCGCCGAACTCCGTGGTGCCCGCGGCGTTGAAGACACGGGCGCCGAACGCCTGCTCGATCGTACGGGTCGTGAAGTCGGAGCGCGGCTCCGCGCCTGCCAGCATGACCTGGACGTTGGCGTCGCGGGCGAGGTCGACGCCCATCTCGGCCGCAGTCTCGATCAGCCGCATCGCGTAGCTGGGGGTGAGTCCGAGGACCTCGATCCGGTAGTCGACCAGCAGCCGGACCACCGTCTTCGAGTCGAGGCCGCCGGCCGGGACGACGGTGCAGCCCATGCGCTCCAGGGCGTAGTGCATACCCCAGAACCCGGCGAACAGGCCGTAGCCGAAGGCCACCAGGGCCTTGTGCCGGGGGCGCACCCCGTTGGCGTACAGGGCCGTGCAGAACGTGTCGGTGATCCACTTCCAGTCGCGTTCGGTGTCGAACGTGCGGACCGGGGGGTTGCCGCTGGTGCCGCTGGTCTGGTGGTGCCGCACGCCGTGCACCGGGTCGAGCGAGGGCCAGGTGCCGTACGGCGGCGCCGCTTGCTGCGAGGCGAGGAGGTCCGCCTTGTACAGCAGGGGCATCCGCTCCGTGTACGCGTCCATCGAGGTGATGCCGTCCGGGATGCGCTCCGCCCAGAACGGGGAGTTCCGCCGGGCGTGGTCCAGGGCACGCCGCAACCGGTGCCACTGCCATCGCTCCAGCTCCTCGCGGGGCATGGTCTCCGTTTTTCCGTTCCAGTACTCCACTACGCCTCCGAGGTGCGCGACGCCTACGTGAGCGAGCCCATCACGCCCGGCAGCGGCCGCGCATCTCAGCACGTGCGGTCCTCCGCCCCCTGTCAGGCGGCGCGGACGGTCGCCACGGCGGAGAACTCCCTGACTCCTTCGAGGAAGTTGGAGATCACGCGCATGCCGTGGTCGGTGCGGAAGCTCTCCGGGTGGAACTGGACGGACTCGATGGGCAGGGTCCGGTGCCGCAGCCCCATCACGTAGCCGTCGTCGGCTGACCGGGCCGTGACCTCCAGACAGGACGGCACGGTCTGCTCGGGCACGATCAGCGAGTGGTAACGGGTCGCCGAGAACCCGGCCGGCAGCCCGGCGAACAGGCCGCGTCCGTCGTGGTCGATCGGGCTGGCCTTGCCGTGCATCAGCCGGCGCGCCGGCACCACGTCGGCGCCGTACGCGCGGCCGATGGCCTGGTGGCCGAGGCAGACGCCGAGCAGCGGCAGACGCCCGCCGAAGGCCCGCACGATCTCGACGTGGCCGGACTCGTCCGGGTGGCCGGGACCGGGGCCGAGCAGGATCGCGTCGGGGAGGTCCCTCTCGATGTCCGTCAGGCGCACGGCGGTGGAGCGCACCATGACCGGATCGGCCCCGGCCGACATCAGGTACTGCCGGAGGATGTCGACGAAGCTGTCGAAGGCGTCGACCACCAGGACCTGCGGCCGCCCGGCGGCCGCCCCGGTGGGGAGGAAGGTCACAGCAACTCCTTTCCGGTGACCGCCCAGTGGGCGGCGCTCATCTTGGCCAGCGTCTCCCGCCACTCCTTCGCCGGGACGGAGTCGGCGACGATTCCGGCCGAGGCGCGTGTGCGGTAGACGCCGTCGTGGTGGAAGAGGGTGCGGATGCACAGCGCGAGGTTGGTGTATCCGCCGACGTCGATCAGGCCGAGCGCGCCCGCGTACAGGCCGCGGCGGCTGTGCTCCAGGGACTCGATGATCTCCATGGCCCGGATCTTGGGCGTGCCGGTCATGGTGCCGGCGGGGAACAGGGCGGTGACGGCGTCGAACGCGTCCTTGCCGGGTTCCGCCTCTCCGGTGACGGTCGACACGAGGTGCAGGACGTGGGAGTACCGCTCGACCACGAACTCGTCCGGTACGGCGAGGGTGTCCGCCCGGGCGATCCGGCCGATGTCGTTGCGGCACAGGTCCACCAGCATGGTGTGCTCGGCGATCTCCTTGGGGTCGGAGCTCAGCCGCCGCGCCGCTTCCTCGTCGTCGCCGGTGCGGGGTAGCGTCCCGGCGATCGGCCGCATGGTGACGGCGCCCTCCTCGACGCGGACGAACAGTTCCGGGCTCGCGCCGATGACGCACTGGCCGCCGACGCTCGCCAGGTACATGTAGGGGGAGGCGTTGCGCCGCCGCAGCCGCTGGTAGACGTCGACGGGGTCGGCGTCGGAGCGCATGGCCAGTTCATGACCGATCTGCACCTGGTAGATGTCGCCGACCGCGATGTGCTCCAGGCAGCGTTCGACGTCGCGGTGGAACGCCTCGGGGCTGGTGTCGTCGCTCACGGTCGACCCGGGGATGGTGTCCGCGACGGGTTCGGGGTGGGTGTCCTCGGCACGCTCCAGGAGGGCCGTGATCTCCGGCGCCGCCAGAGCGGGCCAGGCGTCGGACTCGTGGAGCAGGAGTTCGGTCCGTCCGTCGGCGAGGTCGCGGACGACGCAGCCCTGGTGCAGGACGAGCTGGACGTCGGGCAGGTCGGGCCGCTGCTCGATGAGGTACGGCAGCTCCTCCACGTAACGCACGGTGTCGTAGCCGAAGTAGCTCAGGAACCCGAACCGGAAACTCGTCGGCGAACCCTCGGCGTCGAACAGCGCCCGGGTGGCCCGCAGCAGCGGCCAGAGGTCCGCGAAGGTCCGCAGCCGGAGGGTGCCTCCGGCGTCCTCGGTGAGCAGCGGACGGATCCGTTCCAGCAGCGGCCGGCGCAGCGCGGGAACGCCGTCGACGCGGACGACGCCGTCGGTGACCGCCACGGACAACAGCGCACCGAAGCCCACGACCTGGTAGCGGCGGTCGCGGATCGGCCCCCCGGCCGATTCGAGCAGATAGACCTCGTCAGGTCCGAAGCGCCCGGTCAGGGCGCGGTAGGCGGGCAGCATCGGCACCGGGGACAGCGTGTGTGTCCGGGTGGTCACCCGGATCGCTGCCGGGGCCGGGAGCAGGTCGGTCATCGCGGGGTCCTTCGGGCTCAGGTGGTGATCGCGTAGCGGTGCGCGACCTGCCGGGCGGTCTCGACCGCACTGTCGGGACCCGACCGCAGGTCGAGCACCCTGGCTGCCTTCCAGCTCACGAACGAGCCGGTGTGTGTCACCGGGTCGAGGTCGCTGTCGACGACGACACGGACGACGGCACCGGTGAGCGCGCGCAGCCGCCCGGCCACGGCCGCGGCGGTGGCGTCCGCGTCGGCGGAGCCGGGCAGCAGGTCCATGCGTACGGTGACCTCGTCCTCGCCGCCGACCGAGTGGTCGACGACCACCTGGTACCCCAGGCAGCCGCGTACGCCGTCGAGGATCGCGGCCTCCAGCTCACCGGGGTACAGCAGGGCTCCGCCCAGCGGGATCCGGTCGGCGACCCGGCCGACGACGTCGACCACGGGTCCGGGCAGCGGCGAACCCGGCGGTGCGGGGGTGATGCGGACCAGGTCGCCGGTGCGGTAGCGGATCAGCGGCTTGATGCCGTCGACCAGCATGGTCAGCGTCAGTTCGCCCTCGCCGGCGTCACCGAGGACGGCTCCGGTCTCCGGATCGATCAGCTCGGCCAGGTAGTTGGGCACCGACAGGTGGAGCCGGCCGTTGTCGGCCCCGGTGGCGATGCACAGCGCCTCCTGGGATCCGTACAGCGCGGGACGGACCACGGCGTGCGGCCACACGGTCGAGACGTTGGCGGCGAACTGCGGGGTGCAGATCTCGCCGAGCACGAGGAACAGCTTCACCGGCAGCCGGGCGAGGTCGTACCCGTAGTGCAGCGCGGCCTTGGCCAGGCTCAGACACAGCGCGGGCGCGCACACGACGACTTCGACGCCGAGCTCCTCGATCAGGCGCAGCGCCTTGCGGAAGCCGACCCGGGGCGACTCCGGCCAGATCTTGACGTGGCAGGCGCCCAGGGAGCCGGCGACGGCGGTGAACACGTCGCCGAAGGCGTACAGCTCGGAGGGGCCCATGAGGCCGACCACCGGCATCCGGTCGCCGAAGCGGGCGCGGAACATGCGCCGCCAGGACTCCTCGACGGCGGCGTTGGAGGTGACGATGTCCTTGGCCCCGCGCGGGCAGGGGGTGGCAGCGCCGGTGGTCCCGTTGGTCTCGTAGTAGATGCTCGCCTCGGAGAGCGGGCCCGACAGGACGTCGTACATCTCGCGGCGCAGGTCGTCCTTGGTGGTGAAGGGCAGCGACGACAGGTCCTCGGGGGTGACGGCCTCGATGTCCGCTCCCGCGAGATGGCGACGGTAGAACGGTGAGCGCTCGGTGACGTGGCGCAGGACGCCGGACAGCCGCTCGCCGCGCCAGCGGGCCAGTTCGGCGTCGGACAGGGAGGAGTCGTAGAAGGCGCGGCTGACCTCCTCGTACGCGTCGAGGAAGTCGTCCGGACCCGGGCCCTCGCGGACGGGGAACGGGGGCGCGGTGGTCACGCCGGCACCTTCGTCTCGTTCAGGGCCAGCCCCACCCGCTCGTTGGCGTCGCCGGAGGGCAGCAGGTCGTCGCGGCCGGTCAGCCGGCGGTGCTCGTCGAGCAGCTGGATCATGTCGACCATGCGGTCGATCATGCGCGAGACGTTCTTGAGACCTTCGTCGTCCTTGAGCGCGTCGCCGCGGTGCAGCGCGTGGACCGTCGCGGGGAATCCGCTGCCGACCACGATCATCCGGTTGAGCAGGGCGTTGACGGTGAGCTGGGCCCACACCTCGCCGGCGCTGTAGCGGCGGGCGACGGAGATGATCCCCGCGACCTTGTTGCTCAGCGGCCGGTCGAAGCGCAGATAGCCGACACCCGCGCGCTCGATGAACGTCTGCATGAGGCTCGCGGTGCCGAACCCGTGCACGGGGGCGGCGAAGACGATCCCGTCCGCCTCGATCATCTTCTGCACCACACCGGACACTCCGTCGCCCAGCTCGCAGGCGATCGTGCGGTCGTTGCAGTCGCCGCAGGGTCCGCAGCGCTCCATCCAGGTGTTCCGCAGGTCGACGACCTCGAAGTCGACATCGCGCTGTTCGGCGGTCTCGGCCGCGTGCCGGAGGACGTCGGCGGTGTTGCCGTCGCGTTCCGACCCGTTGATGGCGAGGATCTTCAGACGTGCTGTCACGAGGTGTCTCCTTACGAAGGATCCGGCCGACGCCAGAGGGACCCGGGCACGGCGCGTTCCCAGCCGCTCTCTCGACCCTTGACTCCCCTAAATCGTCATGTCTCGCCGCCGCTCGAAGCATCTTCGTAAATGCTTGATGGATCTACGGGCCGGAACCTGGTACTGGCCCCCTCTCCTCAGGCGGCGACCACGACGGGGAAGGTGTCCAGGCCGCGGACGACCCAGCGGTCGCGGTACACGGGCGGCTCGGTGGCGGTCAGGCCCGGGAACCGGGCGAAGAGCCGGGGCAGCGCGAGCGCGGCCTCCAGACGGGCCAACGGGGCGCCCAGACAGAAGTGTCCGCCGGCCCCGAAGCTCAGGGGCCGGTTGCCGGGGCGGTCCGGGTCGAAGCGGGCGGGGTCGGCGAAGCGCCGCGGGTCGCGGTTGGCGGCGGCCAGGACCAGGGTCAGCCGGGTGCCGGCGGGGACAGGGGTGCCGAACAGTTCGGTGTCGGCGGCGGCCCGGCGGCTGGTGACGTGCACGGGCGGCTCGAAGCGGAGGATCTCCTCGACGTAGGCCGGGGCGAAGTCCGGCTCCGTGCGGAGCCGTCCGGCGAGGGAGGTCCGCTCCATGGCGAGCATCGCGCCGTGGCCGATGAGGAAACTCGTCGTCTCGAAGCCGGCGGTGAGCAGCACCATGAGGGTGCCCATCAGTTCGTCGTGGCCGAGTCGGCGCGGGTCGTCGTCGTGGGTCCGCGTGAGCAGGCTGACGAGGTCGTCGCGCGGGTCGCGGCGGCGCCGGTCGACGAGGTCGGTGAAGTACGCGGTCATGTCGTCCATCGCCCGGTCGGCCCGTTCCAGGGCGGCGGGGTCCCCGAAGCCGTCCGTGGAGACGGCAACGGTCGAGGCCATGTCGCGGAACCACACCTGGTCCTCCTCCGGGAATCCGAGCATGGCGCTGATCACGGCGACCGGGAGGCGGGAGGCGTACTCGGCGATCAGATCCACGGGCGAACCGTCGGCGCCGAGACGGGCCATGCGGTCCAGCAGCCGGTCGGCCATCTCCTCGACGACCGACCGGAGCCGGCGGACCTTCGGCGGGGTGAAGGCGAAACCGGCCACCGCGCGCAGCCGGGTGTGATCCGGCGGATTGCTGTAGAGCATCGAGCTCGTGAAGGCGCGCAGCGAGGAGTGGTCCCGCCAGCCCGGCGAGGTCGCGTCGTAGCCCGCGGCGTCCTGGACGTGCAGGCGCGTGTCCCGCAGCGCGTGGTCGCACTCCTCGTACCCGGTGACGACGAGTCGGCCCGGCTTGAGCCAGGCCGTGCCGCCGTGGGACCGGATCGCCTCGTACAGGGGATAGGGGTCCTGGCGTCCCCGGGCCGTGCCCAGCTCGGTGAACGCCTCCTTCACCGACATCGCGCCGGCGGATGTGGGACGGCTCATCGGGCGGCGGTGAGCTCGATGATCGCCGAGGGCCCGGCGGGATGCACCGCCGCGACGTCGAGTCCCGCGGCCGCGGCCAGCGTGGAGAACTCGGCGACGCCGCGCTCCCTGGCCCCGTAGACACAGAGCATGCGGAGGTCCATTCCGGTGTGCGGTGCCTCGCCGGTCGCACCGATCGACTCGATCACGAAGACCGAGCCGGTGTCCCCCGCGGCCTCGGCGCAGCGCCTCAGGATGGCGGTGGCGGCCTCGTCGTCCCAGTCGTGCAGGACCAGTGAGAGGACGTACCCGCCCGCCCCCGCGGGCAGCGCGTCGAAGAAGCTTCCGGCCACGGCGTCGGCGCGGTCGCCGAGACCCGCGTCGGTGAACCTTTCCTTGGCCGCCCGCGCGGCGTCGGGGAGGTCGACGACGGTGCCACGCAGCGTCGGGTTCGCCTTCAGCAGCTCGGTGAGCAGCGAGCCGTCGCCGCCGCCGACGTCGACGACGTGGCCCACCGAAGCCCAGTCGAACCCGGAGACGACGCCGGGGGCCCGCACGGCCACGTCGGCACCGAGGAGCTGGTTGAAGGAGGCCGCCCGGCCGGCGTCGGCGGTCAGGTCCTCCCAGTACTCGCGTCCGTAGCGGACGGGGAAGGCTGCCTCGCCGGTGCGGACGCTGTGCGGCAGCTCGACGAAGGACAGCTCGCCGCGGCCGGCGCCCTCGGTGTCGAACCAGGCGCGGATTCCGGCGGGGTGGTCCTCACGCAGGGGTTCGCCCAGCGGCGTCAGGGTGTAGCGCCCGTCGTCGTCGACGTCCAGCACCCCCCGGACCGCGAGGTACCGCAGCAGCCTGTCGAGTGCCCCGGCGTGCGCGCCGACCGTCTCCGCAAGCTCCGCCGCGGTGCGGCGGCCCGCGACGATGTGATCGGCGATGCGCAGCGTCGCCGCCGTCCGTATGGCCATCGGCGTGCCCAGACCCGCCATGGCCCACAGCTTGGCGGCCGTACCGTCCTCGTCACCCAACACGGCATGTCCTCCCTCGTCAGAGGGCTCCTCCGAGCCCATGTCCTTCATCGTCGCGTACGGGCACGTGCGCCCCATCTCCCTTATTGCGCTGCTGCCCCGGGTCGCGCACGACGCGGCGCCGCCGCCGTCCTCGGGTCGGGACAGCGGCGGCGCCGGGCGGGCGACGGTTCGTCAGACGTTCTCGAGCTCACGCTCCCTGACGGCTCCGGACCCCTCCGGCGCCGGGCCGGACGCGCCGCCCTTGGACAGGGCGCCCGGTGCCCAGAAGCGCGGGCCGAGGTCCAGCGCGAGCGCCGGCACCAGGACCGTACGGACCAGGAAGGTGTCGATCAGGACGCCGATGCAGACGACGAAGCCCATCTGGGCCATGGCGACCAGCGGCAGCCCGGCGAAGACCGCGAAGGTCGCGGCCAGCACCAGGCCCGCGGAGGTGATCACACCGCCGGTGGTGACCAGACCGGTCAGGACACCCTTCTCGTGACCGTGCGTGGTGACCTCCTCCTTCACGCGGTGCATGAGGAAGATGTTGTAGTCGATGCCGAGTGCGACCAGGAAGACGAAGCCCAGGAGCGGGATCGTCCAGTCGACGCCGGAGTAGCCCATGACGTTCTCGAAGATCAGGTTCGCGGCGCCGAGCGCCGCGAAGTACGACACGACGACCGTCGCCAGCAGGACGAGCGGTGCGACCAGCGACCGCAGCAGCCAGATGAGGACGAGCAGGACGACGAGCAGGACGAGCGGGACCACGACCCTGAGGTCGCGGGCGGTGGCGGTCTCCTTGTCCAGGGCCTGGGCCGCCGTGCCGCCGACGAGTCCGTCGGTCTTCTCGCGGAGGGTCTCGACCGCGTTCTTGGCCTGGTCGCTGTCGGGGGTCCCCTCCAGGACGGCGGAGAGCCGGGTGAGCGTGCCGTCCGGGGTGCGGCCCACGGTCGTGACGCCGACGACTCCCTTCGTGGCCTCGGCGGCCCGGGCCGCCTCGTCCGCGTCCGGGGTCCTCACGATGATCGTCGCCGGGTCGGCGGCGCCCGCCGGGAAGTGCGCCGAGAGCTTCTCCTGGGCGACGACCGACTCCGGCTTGGTCTGGAACCAGTCCTTCTGGCTCAGGCCCATGTCTAGGCCGAACGAGCAGAGGGCGAGGGCGCCGGTGACGGCCAGGGACAGGATCCACGCGCGGCGCGGCCGGGCGGCGACGGCGGTGCCGACGCGCTCCCAGAACGGGCGGGACGCGCGGACGGCCGCACCGTGGCGCGGCACGAGCGGCCAGAAGACCCAGCGGCCCGCGATGACGAGCAGCGTCGGCAGGATCGTGATCATGGCGAGGAAGCCGCAGACGACGCCGATCACGCCGACGAGGCCCATGGAGCGGGAGGAGTTGATGTCGGCGAAGCCGAGGCAGGCCAGGCCGATCGCGACGGTGCCCGCGGAGGCGAGGATGGCGGAGCCGGAGCGGCGCAGTGCGGCCTTCATCGCCTCGTGCTTGTCCTCGTGGCGGTGCAGCTCCTCGCGGTAGCGCGCGATGAGCAGCAGGGCGTAGTCCGTTCCGACGCCGAAGACGAGGACCATCAGGACGCCCGAGCTCTGCGGGTCGACCTGGAGGCCCGCGTACTTCGCGAACAGGTAGGTGCCGGCCTGGGTCAGTACGGAGGCGAAGGCGACGGCGAGGGTGGGGAAGAGCCACAGGACCGGGCTGCGGTACGTGAGCAGGAGCAGGATGACGACGATGAGTCCGGTGGCCATCATCAGGGTGCCGTCGAGGGTGCCGAAGACGGTGAAGGCGTCGGCGATCGAGGCGGCGGGGCCGCCGACCTGGGTGTCGAGCCCCGGCGGCGCGTGGGCGTCCGAGATGTCGCGCAGCTTGTCGATGGTGTCGGCGACGTCGGCCTGCTCCTCGCCGAGCAGCGGCACGACGACCATGAGGGCCTTGTGGTCCTTCGACGCGATCGCGGGCGACACCGTCTCGCCCTGGGCGGCGAGCTTCGCGAAGGCGGTGCGGTCGGCCTCCACCTTGGCACGGGCCGCCTCGCCGAGCGCGTCCTGCCCGCTGTAGACGACGACGGCCGGCAGCAGCTCGTCGGTACGGAACTTCTCCAGCTCCGTGTTGACGCGGGCGGACTCGGCGCCACGCGGCAGGAACGCGTTGGCGCTGGTGTCCTGGACCTCACCGAGTTTTCCGGCCAGCGCGCCGAGCGCCATGACCGCGATCAGCCAGATCGCGAGGACGAGCCATTTTCCGCGACGGCCGCCGGGCACGACGGCGCCTCGCTCGAGCCATGCTCGCATGGGGGGTTCTCCTTCGGGGGACGTTCCGCGGCCTCGCGCGGAGCGGCCGCGCGGCGGGGACGGTTCATCGTGGCGGGTGTTCAACCGCACGGGCATCTTCGGGATTGCGGAGTTCCGCGCACGCGTCAGCGCCCGTGGAACACAGCTCCACGGGCGCTGTCCGGATGCGTTCCCGGCGATACGCCGGGCCCGGCACCGGGCGGGCGTCGTGTCTCAGCCGGTGAAGAAGTTCTTCAGCTCGGGGGCGAGGACGGCCGGGTCGACGGCGATCCCCTGGCCGGCCAGCGTGTGGCGCGAGGCGACCGGAACCGTCTCCTCGACCGCCTTGGCCGAGGCGTGCAGCCACGCTTCGGCCTCACCGGCGTGGACCACGTGCACCGGGATCGTGACCGAACGCAGTTCCTCGGACGGCAGCGCGAAGCCCTTGCCCAGGAGGGTGGTGTCGTACGGCAGCGTGTGCGCCAGGGCCTCCAGACCCGGCCAGAAGGGAGCGAACTTCATGCCGGCGACGGCCTCGGCCGGTGCCCCCATGCCCTCGACCATGAAGAACTCGACCGCCTCGCCGCGCCGGCCCGACGCGGCGAGCTCGGCGAGCTTCTCGGTGAAGTCGGCCGGCGGGCGCGGGCCGGTCTCCTCGACGACGTACGGCGGGTCGTAGAGGGCGATCTGCGTGATGCTCAGACCGGCGGCCGCGGCCTTCAGTGCCAGGGCACCGCCGACCGACATGCCGAACACCTTGGCCGAGCCACCGGCCTCGGCGATCAGCGCGGCGAGGTCCTCGATCTCCTTCTCCACCGTGTACTCGGCGGCGTCACCGCTGTCGCCGCGGCCGCGGCGGTCGTAGTTGTAGACGGTGAAGTGGGGGGCGAGTTCCCCGGCGAGCTGTGCCATGACCGGATGCGCGCGCTCGCTGAAGGAACCGCCGATGAGGATGAGCGGTTCGCCTTCGCCCGAGCGGTCGTAGGCGATCGTGGTGCCGTCGGCGGACTGAACTGTGTTCATTGTTCTCCTGGAGTTCGGGGCCGCGTGCGCAGGCGGAGGTCCGATGATGCGGGGTGTGGGATGTGACGCGTCCAGCCTGCGGACGGCGAGGCGGCGCACGCATCTTCGGAATTGCTTCGTCCGGGTCGCGCACACCGGAAGAGCCCGAAGACCGTCAAGGCCTTCGGGCTCCGGTACCGGGCGTCGCGCCGGTCAGCGCGGTCCGGCGACCGTGTAGGAGTCCTGCGACGGGGTGGTGGCCTGATCGGCCGCGCGCTCCTTGCGGGCGGCCCACCGGCCGACGGCGTTCACCACGGGACGCTCGACGAGGTAGTGGCTGACGGTCGCCGCGAGGATGCTGCCGACGAGCACCGCCGTCATCAGCTCGGGGAAGCCGATCGTGCCGCGGAGCTGGTTCATCAGGGCCGGCTCGGTACCGAACACGCTGCCCGTCTCGAACCAGAAGTACATGATCGCGAAGTGCCAGAGGTAGATGCCGTACGAGATCCGCCCGAGGTAACGCGAGACCGGGTTGGCGACGATCGCGTCGACGACCCGGGACCTGGAGCCGGGGATCGAGAGCGGCATGACCGTCAGGTAGGAGAAGGCCAGCAACAGGAAGTACTGGGTCAGGGCCAGGCCCACGCCCTCGTAGTCGCCGTATCCGGGACGGCCGAACGGCTGGGTGCAGTTGAAGGCGTAGATGGCCAGGGCGCCGACCCAGAAGAGGAGCGGGTGGTCACCGGCGATCCGGTACAGCGCGGGCTTGTGGTCCGGCTTGATCTCCGCGAGGACGTGGAGGACGGCCATCGCCATGCCGAGGGCGAAGGCGCCGCCCACGGCCAGCGGCCACCAGTACTCCTGCGGGTAGATGCCCATCTCCGGGCGGTGGATGTAGTACGTCCACACCGCGGAGCCCACCGTGATGAGCCCGAGGGGGATCATCATGCGGCCCGCCTTGCGCACCGGGTCGCTCACGCCCTTGGCCAGCCGGTGCATCAGCGCGGCGAGCAAGGGCAGGGCGAGGTAGTACTGCATCTCGGCCGGGACGGTCCAGGCCGGGTCCATGCCGGCGATCCACGTGTAGTCGTACACCTGGAGCATCAGGATCGGCCGCAGCACGTACCAGGGGCCGTCGACGGCGTCGAGGTTGAGCAGGAAGACGCAGACCAGCGCGAGCAGCACGTACGCAGGCCACAGCCGCGCGAGGCGCTTGGCGAGGAACGGACCGATCTGGGGGCGCTTGCTCCCGGTGAGGGTCCAGCGGGCGAACGGCTTGTAGAGCAGCATTCCGGACAGGACGAAGAACGGTCCCAGGGCCAGCGGCCTCAGACCGGCCAGCAGGGTGGCGAGGGCCTCGTTGCCCGGCGGCATGACGTAGGCGCCCATGACTCCGGCGGCGAAGGACGTGTGCACGCCCGCCACCCCGAGGGCACACAGCGCGCGGACACCGTCGAGTCCCCCGACACGCTGGGTCTGGTGGGCCGGATCCGCGGCCCGCTTGGCATTCACTGCGGAGAGCTCCTCTACGTCTCGGTGGCTCGTTCAGGATGGGCGTGGCTCAATTTCCGCGCCATCTTCTGCCGTGCGGTGTTGAGGGGCGCGCCCGGCGTGCGCGGACAGGGCCGGGGACGGGCGGCGTCACGACGGCAATCCAGGAGATGCAGGGCCCGATCGGGCTGTGTGAGCGTTCCGGCAGACCTGACCGTTCCGTGCGGGCCACGCGTCGGCAGGGACGAGCGATTGGACAACACCTTGGTCTCCACCTCGATTCACGCACGCTTCGCCGACCAGGCGCGCCGGACGCCGGACGCGGTGGCGGTGTCGTCGGACGACGTCACGCTGACCTACCGTCAGCTGGACCAGCGGGCCGACCGGTTCGCCCGCGGCCTCCTGCGGGCCGGGGTCCGGCCCGGGGACCCGGTCGCGATACTGATGGAGCGCTCTCCCGATGTCGTGGTCTCGATGCTGGCCGCGCTCAAGGTCGGCGCCTTCTACCTGCCGCTGCACGATGCCTACCCGCTGGAGCGGATGCAGCAGATCATGGACCGCGCCGGCTCCCCCCTGCTCCTCGCGGACCCCGTGATGGACCGGCGCGGCCTGCCCCGCACGAGCGCGGTCCTCTTCCCCGCCGCCGACCGGGGCACGGCGGTGGCCCTCACCACCGACGTCGGCGTGACGGGCGGCCCCGACACGACGGCGTACGTCATCCACACCTCGGGGTCGACCGGCGAGCCGAAGGGGGTCGCGGTCACGCACCGCGGCGTCCTGGGCCTGGTCGACGACACGTGCTGGGACGGGGACGCGCACCGCCGGGTCCTGGCCCTCGCGCCGTACGCCTTCGGTGTCTCCACGTACGAGGTCTGGGTCCCGCTGCTGCGCGGCGGACAGATCGTGCTGCCGCCTCCCGGCGACCTCGACGTGCGCGCCGTGCGCCGGCTGATCGCGCGGGAGGGCATCACCGCGCTGCACGTGACCGCCGGCCTGTTCCGCCTGTTCGCCGAGGAGGCGCCGGACAGCTTCGCGACGGTCCGGGAGGTCCTCACCGGCGGTGACGTGATCTCCCCGACGGCCGTGCGAAGCGTCCTCGACGCCTGCCCCGGCCTGGTCGTCCGAGCGATGTACGGCGCCACCGAGGTGTCGTCCTTCGTCGCGTACGCCACGCTCACCGCGCCCTACGAGCCGGCGGCGGCGATCCCCGTCGGCCGCCCGATGGACACCGTCGACGCGCGGCTGCTCGACGGGGACCTGCGGCCGGTGCCGGACGGCGAGGTGGGTGAGCTGTACATCGCGGGTGAGCGGCTCGCCCTCGGTTACCACGGCCGGCCGGACCTGACCGCCGAGCGCTTCGTCGAGGACCCGGGTGCGCCCGGTTCCCGCATGTACCGCACCGGCGATCTGATGCGCCGCGGCTCCGGAGGACTCCTCGAGTTCGCCGGCCGCGTCGGCGACCAGGTGAAGATCCGCGGCTTCCACGTGGAACCCGGCGAGGTGGAACACGTTCTGGCGCGTCAGCCGGGCGTGGCGCACGTCGCCGTCGTCGCGCGGGAGCACGAGGGGGGCGAGAAGCGTCTCATCGCCTACGTCGTGCCCAAGGCCCCCGGTCCGGACATGGCGGAACTGCGGGCGGCCGCTCTGGCGGTGCTGCCCGACTACATGGTGCCCGCCGCGTTCGTCGAACTCTCCGCACTGCCCCTGACCCCCAACGGCAAGCTGGACCGCGCGGCGCTGCCCGCCCCCGCCGCGCCCCGCTCCCAGGCCGCCGCCCCGGCTCGCAGCGCCCGGCAGGACACGCTGTGCGAGCTGTTCTCCCGGGTGCTCGGCGTTCCCGGTGTGGGCGTCGACGACAGCTTCTTCGCCCTCGGCGGGGAGTCGCTGCAGGCCATCCGCCTCGCCTCCCGCATCGAGGCGGAACTCGGATTCGACGTCTCGGTCGGCGACGTGCTCAACCATCCGACGGTCGCCGAGCTCGACGCCCGTATCCAGGACCTCGCGGAAGCGCCCGAGCTGACGGGAGCGGGCCGATGACCCCGGACGACGCCGGCAACCACGGAGCACCTCCGCCTCCGTACCTCGTACTCGTCAACTCGCTGGGCGCGCACGCCCGGTGGCCCGAAGCCCTCGACACTCCCGTCGGCTGGCCCATCGCCCACGGCCCCGCCGTCCGCAGCGAGTGCCTGGACTTCATCGAACGCACCCCGAGCCCCCGCCACGCCGCTCGGACGGCGCACGCCGCCTGAGCCACTCGGCCGCCCCGCACCACCCATGCCCACGAAAGGACCCGTCACTGTGAGCATCACCGCCGCGCCGCCCGAGGCGACCGGACGAGACCAGCGGATTCCGCTCTCGTACAACCAGGAGTTCCTGCGCGCGTTCGACAAGGGCGAGACGGACGGTGCGTTCGGCCACCGTCACACCCTGGTGTGTGGCTGGCGGGTCTCCGGCGCGATCGACCTCACCGCCCTCCAGCAGGCCCTCGACGACGTCGTGGTCCGCCACGAGGTGCTGCGCACCGCGCTCCTGAACGACGAGGAGGGCGGTCACCAGGCCGTCCGGGCGCCGTCCCCGGTCGCCCTGGAGGTCCGCGACCTGGACGCCGACGGGGAGACGTCGCGGGACGAGCGCGCCGAGGAGTTCCTGAACGAGCTGGACGCCCGCCCGTTCGACGTGCGCGAGCTTCCGCACCTGCGCGCCGCTCTGGGCCGCTTCGACGCGGCCGACGCGGTCCTGGTGCTGGCGACCCACCACACGTCCACCGATGCCTGGTCGCTCCAGGTCGTCATGCGCGACCTCGCCGCCGCGTACGCGGCCCGGGTCGAGGGCCGGCCGGCCCTGACGGCCGAGGTCGCCCAGTACCAGGAGTTCGCGCGCTGGCAGCAGGACACCGCCGGGAGCGGTCGGGTGGACACCGCCCGCGCGTACTGGCGCGAGCGGCTCGCGGGCGCCGAGATCACCGGCATCACCTCCGACCGGCCGCGCGACGAGAACCTGACGAGCGCCTACGGCGTGCACCGCTTCGTGTTCGACGCGGAGCTGTCCTCGGCCGTCGTCGAGTTCGCCAAGGCCACGCGCTCCACGCCGTTCATGGTGATGGCGGCCGCCTACAGCGCGCTGCTGCGCGAGCGCACCGGCGTCACCGACGTCGTCTTCCCGACCTTCTCCTCCGGCCGCTACGAGGAGCGGTTCATGGACTCGGTCGGGCCGTTCTTCAACTTCGTGCCGATCCACATCGACACCACCGGCTGCACCACCCTGGGCGACGTGCTGGACCAGGCCCGTACCGCTTGTGTCGGCGCCTACCAGCACGAGATCCCGTTCGCCCGGATCGCCGAGGACAGCCCCGCGCTGCTCGCCCCGTTCGCCAACGGTTTCCTCGCCGTCGTCGCGTTCGAGGTGCTGCAGACCGCGTTCCCGATGGAGGGAAGCCGGGTCGGCGGCCTGGAGTTCGCCGAGATCCGCGGCCGTCACCTGTCGCAGAAGGTCAGCTCGGCCATCCCGGACGGCGGCCTGTGGGCGATGGACGTGCTGCCGAGCGGTGAGCTCGCGGGCAGCCTGAAGTTCGACCACAACCGCTTCGACGAGTCCACCGCTGTGGAGCTGGTGGCCCGGTTCCGCGAGCTGTTGGGCTCGCTGGTCGGCGAGCCGCAGACCCAGCTGTCCTGACCGCGGGCCGAAGGGCCTTCCGACGCAAGAGGAACCGATCGACGATGACCACCCTGGCTCCCTTCGCTCATGTGGCTCCCCCGGAGCCCGATCTGACCCCTGACGAGATCATCGCCCGGGCCGAGGCCCTCGCCGCGACCCTGGTCGAGCGGCAGGCCGAGACCGAGCGGCGCGGCTTCTACGCAGAGGACACCCACGAGGCCTTCGCCCGCGCCGGCTTCTACCGCATCCTCGTGCCGCGCGCGTACGGCGGGTACGAGTTCGGCCCCGAGACCTTCATGAAGGTCTCCATGGCACTGGCGCGGGGGTGCCCGTCGACCGGCTGGATGTACCTCTTCGGTGCGGCGCACGCGCTGGTGGTGGGCACCCTGTTCGACGAGGCCACCCAGGCGGAGCTCTTCGCCGGCGGTGACTTCGTCTGCCCCGCGACGGTGGCCCCGGCCGGCTCGGCCCGGCCCGACGGCGAGGGCGGCTGGATCGTCGACGGCACCTGGAGCTACTGCTCGGGCGCCCCGTACGCGACCCACTTCATCGGCCACACCCTGGTCGCCCAGGGCGAGGGGCAGCCGCCCGCCCCGATGCTGTTCATCGCCCCGCGCGATCAGTTCGAGCGTCTGGACGACTGGGGCGCCCAGCTCGGCCTCAAGGGCAGCGGATCGCACAGCATCCGTATCGAGGGCGGCCGGATCCCCGGTCGCTTCACCCTCGGCGGACACCTCAGCCAGATGGCGATCACCGACCGGACGCCTGGCCGGACCCTGCACGGCCCCGAGTACGGCGGCGGTCCGCTCAGTTTCATGCTGCTCGAACTCGGCGTCCTCGCCGTCGGCATGGCCAAGGGCGCCCTGGACGCGTACGAGGAGCTGATGCGTACGCGTACGACGACGTTCTTCCCCATCGTCCCGCGCACCGAGGACCCCGACTTCCAGTTCCGCTACGGCGAGGCCACCGGCATGATCGCGGCGGCCGAGGCGGCCGTGCTGCACGCCACGCAGCAGTGGCAGGCCCTGTGTCTGCGCGAAGCGGAGGCCTTCACCCGCGAGGAGGAGCTGCGGCTGGCCACCATCAGCCGGGAGGCCGTGCGCCTCGCCTGGCGGGCGGTCGAGGGCCAGCTGTTCCCCACCGCGGGTTCCAGCGCGGTGCGCGCCGGTGAGCGTGTGGAACGCGTCTGGCGCGACCTCTCCACCCTGCACAGCCACGCCGGCAACGGCGTCTTCCTGTCGACGCTCGCCAATCGCGAGCTGGCGCAGGCGCACTTCGGCGGGGCCGGCCGATGAGCGGCGCCGTGCACCCCTGGCCGCATGGCGGCCCTCAGACCTCCCTCCTGACAGATCGGGAAGAACCCATGGCACAAGGCTGCCCCTTCGCCCTCGACACGGCCGGCCGCGACATCCACGCCGAGGCCGCGGTCCTGCGGGCCCAGGGCCCGGCGACCCAGGTGGAGCTGCCGGGCGGTGTGCTCGCCTGGTCGTTGAACGGTCACGACGTGATCAAGCGCGTGCTGGCCGACCCGCGTGTCACCAAGAGCGCCCGCAACCACTGGCCGGCCTTCGTCAACGGCGAGGTGCCGCCGGACTGGGAGTTGATCAGCTGGGTCGCGATGGACAACATGGTGACGGCGTACGGCAAGAACCACGTGCGGCTGCGCAAGCTCGTCGGCAAGGCGTTCACGCCGCGTCGCACCGAGGCCTTCCGCCCTCGCGTGGAGGAGCTCACCGATCAGCTCCTGGATGCCCTGGAGCAGGCGGAGCCCGGCGAGACGGTGGATCTGCGCGAGCGGTTCGCCTACCCGCTGCCGGCGCGTCTGGTCGCCGACCTGATCGGCATGGAGGAGGAGGCCCGCGCCAAGACCGCGAAGGTCATCGACGCCATGGTGGACACCACCATCACGCCGCAGCAGGCCCAGGCCGTGCTCGCGGGCTGGCGCGGCGCGATGGCCGACCTCATCGCCGAGAAGCGCCGCGAACCGGGCGAGGACATCACCAGTGACCTGGTCGCCGCGCGCGACGAGGACGGCTCGCGGCTGACCGAGGACGAGCTCGCGGACACGATCTTCGCGATCCTCGGCGCCGGCTCGGAGACCACGATCAACTTCTTCGACAACGCGATCACCGCGCTGCTGAGCGACCGCTCGCAGCTGGAGCTGGTCCGCTCCGGCCGCGCCACCTGGGACGACGTGATCGATGAGACGCTGCGCGTCGAGTCGCCGCTCGCCCATCTGCCGCTGCGGTACGCGGCGGAGGACATCGAGCTGGACGGGGTGACCATCCCCAAGGGCGACCCGATCCTGGTCAACTACGCCGGTGTCGGCCGCGACCCCGAGCTCCACGCGGACGCTCCCGACACGTTCGACCTCACGCGGGCCGACAAGTCGCACCTGTCGTTCGGGTTCGGTCCGCACTTCTGCCTCGGCGCGGGCATCGCCCGCCTGGTGGCGACGACCGGCCTGTCCCGTCTGTTCGAGCGCTTCCCGGACCTGGAGCTGGCCGTCGAGCGCGACGAGCTGCAGCCGCTGCCGACCTTCATCATGAACGGCCACCGCAGTCTGCCGGTCCGGCTGACGGCGAGGGTGCCGGCGGGCGCGGGCGCCCGCTGACGGCCCGTACCCGCGAAGGGGCCGCCAGGACGTGTGTCCTGACGGCCCCTTCGCGTCGTGAAGGTGTTCAGCGCCGCCAGGGCAGGTCGCCGTCCTCGTCACGGAACCCCCCGGCGATGAGCCCGCACAGCTCACCGAACCGCGCGGCCTGCTCCGGCGTGAGCCGGTCGAAGATCCCGCGGCGCACGGCGTCGACGTGGCCGGGTGCGGCGCGCCGCACCAGCAGGGCGCCCTCGTCGGTGAGGACGGCGAAGTGGCCCCTGCGGTCGGACGGACAGGTGTCGCGGCGTATCCAGCCGCTCTTCTCCATGCGTGTGACGGCGTGGGAGAGCCGGGAACGCGTGATGTCGGCGTGCACCGCCAGGCCGGTCATCCGCATCCGGCCGCCGGGTGCCTCCGACAGCCGGGCGAGCAGCGCGTAGTACAGGTGCGGGATGCCCGCGTCACGTCGTGTCGTCTCCCTGTCGGTCGGAGCGGTGTGGACACCGTGATCTCGAACGTGGGAACCCGCCCCGCGCCGGACGCGGAGCGGGTTCCGTCGTGGCAACGGCCGGTGGACCGCTAGGCGGCGAGCACCGCCGCGGCCTTCTGCGCGCCCTCCTCGACACGCCGCAGCATGTCCGGACTCATGAGCGCGTCCGGCGTGTCGACCAGGCCCATGACGCGCATGAAGGTGGCGGTGATCCCACCGTCGACAGTGGCCGCCGCGTGCAGGGCGGCCATGTAGGTGCCGGCCGCCTCCCACTCGGGCGTGCGCTCGCCCTCCACCTCGGGGTAGCCGAGGTCGGCGCTCGCCGAGAGCTGCCAGGGCAGTTCGATGGTCCCGGCGATGTCCGCGAGGAACGCCGTCGGGTCCACCGCGCCCCGGGCGAGGTGCTCTCGGAGTACCAGCGCCTCCAGCGCGGACACGGTCATGCCCTGCCCGTACACCGGGTTGAAGCTGCACGCGGCGTCGCCCAGGACCAGGAAGTTGCCCGGGAAGCGGGACAGCCGCTCGTAGCGGCGGCGCTGGCTGGCCGGGTAGCGGAACACCGCCCCGTCGTCGACGGGCTCGGCGTCGTGGATGACGTCGTGGATGTCGGACACCGGGAGCGTCCTGGTCCACTCGAGGAAGCCCTCCAGGTCGGCGGGGGCGCTGTCGCCCAGTACGCCGGTGAGGGAGACCACGACCAGTCCGTCCTCGATCCGGGAGAGGAACGCGCCGCGCCGGTGGCTGGGCGAGGAGACGGGGTTGATCGACAGGTCGCCGTTCAGCACCGTCTCGTCGCGCAGCCGGAACCTGCGCGTGGTGTAGCTGAGATCGATGCGGATGCGCTCCTCGTCGGGGCGCTCGTAGCCGAACTCCTCCAGCCACACCGGAGTGCGCGATCCGCGGCCGGTCGCGTCGACGACGAGATCGGCGTCGATCGTCCGCTCCGCCGAGCCCTGCTCCTGCGACTGGACGCGGACCCCGGTGACGGTCTCCCGGCCCTCGTCGGCGACGAGGCCGACGATGTCGTGCCGCTCCAGGAGGGTCACGCCCGGCAGCGCCGCGACCCGCTCGCGGACCCGGCCCTCGAGCACCGGACGCGTGGCGGAGACACAGATCAGGCCGGTCGTGCCCGGGCTCAGGCGGCGCCCGTTGAAGAACCAGCGCAGTTCGCCCAGGTCACCGGTGGGGATGCCGGCCTCGACGGCCTCCCGGGTGAAGCCCGGGAACAGCTCGTCGAGGATCTGCTGCCCCCGGGCGAGCAGCCCGTGGACATGGCGTCCCTGCCCCACGCCCTTGCGGGCCGTGGTCGTCCCGGTGACGGCGTCGCGCTCCACGACGAGGACCTCGTCGTAGGAGTCGGCGAGGACACGCGCGGCCAGGAGACCCGCCATGCTGGCACCGAGCACCACCGCGCGCTCGCCCACCCTGTTGGTCATGGACCTCAACCTCTCTCGCGGATTCGGTTGCCGTCAGGCGGCGCTGCGCGGGGTGTTCTGGTAGGCGGCGAGGAACCAGTGGCCCTCGCGCTTGACGACGATCCAGGAGGCGTTGACCGCGCGCTCGGCGCTCGGCTCGCTCTCGCCGGGGGCGAGGACGCCGCCCTGGGTGATCAGGATGCCGGACTCGCTGTTCGCGAAGCGCAGGTCGGCCGGGGTTCCGGTGACACGGGTGCCCTTGAAGGGGCCTTCGAAGGCCTGGGCCATGAAGGCGCGGATGGACTCGCGGCCCTTCTGGAAGACACCCGGGATGATCATGGAGCCGTCGGGGGTGAAGACCTCGGCGAAGGCGTCGGCGTCGTGCGCGGCCCAGGCCTCGACGATGCGCTGAGGCAGGGCGGCGATGGCGGCCTTGTCCTCGTCGGTCACGGTGGCGGTGTTCTCGACGGTCTGCGTAGTCATGTCTGCTGCTCCTGGGGTATCGGCCGGGTGGCTCAGATGTAGAGGGTGTTGGGCTCGAGGCCGCACAGGACCCGGCCGTACAGCTCGTTGTTGGTGTTCGGGTTCATCAGCGCGTGCAGGCTGATGGCCTGGATGTCGCGGCTGATCCGCTGGATCGGGACGTCGCGGTAGACCGAGGAGCCGCCCGAGGCCGAGGCGAGGATGTCGACGGCCTCCTTGGCGAGGCGGACGACGGCCCCCATGTCGGCGCGGGCACGGGCCCGCTCCTCCAGGGTGAACTCCTCGCCGACGACGCCCTTCGAGTCGACGAGGTCGGCGAGACGGTAGGCGTGGAACTCCGCCTGGTCGATCTTGAGGGTGGCCTCGGCGACCTGGTGGTGGGTGAGCGGCGCCTCGGCCTGGGTCTCGTACGCGGTGTACGTGAGGGTGCGCCCCGGCAGCCGGTCGAGGAAGGTGTCGCGCGCGGCGCGGGCGAGGCCGAGGGCGGTACCGACAGAGGAGGCGGCGGCGACCGGCAGCAGCGGGACCCGGTAGACGGGGCTCGCCGCGTTCAGCTCGGAGGCGTACTGGCCCTGGAGGATCGCCGGGAGGGGGATGACCCTCTCCTGCGGAACGAAGACGTCCTGGGCGACGGTGCTGACACTGCCCGTACCGCGCAGGCCCGACGTGTCCCAGTCGTCGATGATCTGGAGGTCCGACATCGGCACGAGCGCCATGACGGGCAGGTGCTGGCCGTCGGGCGTCGGCTGGACGGCGATGATCTCCTGCCAGTGGGCGTGCCGGGCGCCGCTGACGAAGCCCCACTTGCCGTTGACGACGATGCCGCCCTCGGCCGGGGCCGCGAACGCCGACGGGCTGAGCGTGCCGCAGATGCGCACGTCAGGGGTGGAGAACACCTCGTCCTGGACGCTGTCGGGGAACAGGCACGCCATGAAGGTGGGGATCCAGTAGACGGACGTGGTCCACGCGGTCGCCCCGTCGGCGCGGCCGAGTTCGGCCGCGACCTCGACCAGCGTGCGGGTGTCCGCCTCGTAGCCGCCGTAGCGCTTGGGCACGCGCAGCTTGAACAGGCCCGCCCCGGCCAGTGCCTCGATCGTCTCGTCCTGCAGCCGCCGGTCCTCCTCCGCCTGCGCGGCGTTCTTCTTCAGCAGCGGTGCGAGCTCGCCGGCGCGCTGCACCAGTTCCGTGCGCGTGGGGATCTCGGCGGTGAGCATCGTGGGGTCCTCCCGGGAGGTGACAGAGGTGTCGGTCGTCGAAGCGGGACCGTTTCCGCGTCCGACGCTCACATCCCGGCCGCCCCCGGGACACCTCCCGGATTGCGCAATCGGTGTCTCGCCGCGACTTCGGCACGTCGGCGCGGAGGCGGCCCGGCTGCCGCACGCAGCAAGAAGCCTCCCGGTCCGGCGGCTGCCACGATGAGGCGCATGACCGATCAGCAGCACGCCGCGGCAGACCAGGAGGGGGCACCCCGCACGCGCCCCCTGACGGGCGACGAGTACGTGGAGAGCCTGAAGGACGACCGCGAGGTCTACATCTACGGGGACCGCGTCAAGGACGTCACCAGGCATCCCGCCTTCCGCAACCCGGTGCGGATGACAGCCCGCCTGTACGACGCGCTGCACGACCCGGCCCATCAGAGCGTCCTCACCACCACGACGGACACCGGCAGCGGCGGCTACACCCACCGCTTCTTCACCACGCCCCACAGCGCCGAGGACCTGGTGGCCGACCAGAAGGCCATAGCCGCCTGGTCCCGCATGAGCTACGGCTGGATGGGGCGCAGCCCCGACTACAAGGCCGCCTTCCTCGGCACGCTCGGCGCCAACGCCGATTTCTACGCGCCGTTCTCCGACAACGCGCGCCGCTGGTACCGCGAGTCGCAGGAGAAGGTCCTGTACTGGAACCACGCGATCGTGCACCCGCCGGTCGACCGGAGCCTTCCGGCGGACGAGGTCTCCGACGTCTTCGTCCACGTGGAGAAGGAGACGGACGCGGGCCTGGTCGTCAGCGGGGCCAAAGTGGTCGCGACCGGCTCCGCGCTGACCCATCACAACTTCATCGCGCACTACGGGCTCCCGGTCAGGAAGAAGGAGTTCGCCCTGGTCGCCACGATTCCCACGGGCGCACCGGGAGTGAAGCTGATCTGCCGCCCGTCCTACACCGCGACGGCCGCCGTCATGGGCAGCCCGTTCGACTATCCGCTGTCGTCGCGTCTGGACGAGAACGACACGATCCTCGTCATGGACAAGGTCCTGATCCCGTGGGAGGACGTGTTCGTCTACGGGGACATGGCCAAGATCCAGATGTTCTCGGGTCAGTCCGGGTTCCTGGAGCGCTTCACCTTCCACGGATGCATCCGCCTCGCGGTGAAGCTGGAGTTCATCGCCGGCGCGCTGGCCAAGGCACTGGAGATCACCGGCACGCAGGACTTCCGGGGCGTGCAGACCCGGATCGGGGAGGTCCTCGCCTGGCGGAACCTGTTCTGGGGTCTGTCCGACGCCGCCGCGCGCAATCCGGTGAAGTGGCGCAACGGGGCGGTCCTGCCCAACCCGGAGTACGGGATGGCGTACCGCTGGTTCATGCAGATCGGCTATCCCCGGATCAAGGAGATCATCCAGCAGGACGTCGCGAGCGGACTGATCTACCTGAACTCCAGCGCGGAGGACTTCAAGAACCCCGCGATCCGTCCGTACCTGGACAAGTACGTGCGGGGGTCGAACGGCATCGACGCCGTCGAGCGCGTCAAGGTCCTGAAGCTGCTGTGGGACGCGGTGGGCACCGAGTTCGGCGGGCGCCACGAACTGTACGAGCGCAACTACTCCGGGAACCACGAGGCCGTCCGCGCCGAGCTGTTGTTCGCGCAGACGGCGAGCGGGCAGATCGACGGCTACAAGTCGTTCGTCGACCAGTGCCTGTCCGAGTACGACCTCGACGGCTGGACGGTCCCCGACCTCGACTCCTTCGAGAAGCTGCGCGACGCGCGGTCCGGGCTGCTCGGCGGCTGAGGCACCGGCCGCGCCGTCAGGCGCGTGCCAGCAGGTCGGACAGGAACGGCGCGACCACGCCGGCCACCACCTTGCAGTCCAGGACCAGCGTGCCCGGGCAGCCCGCCTCCCGCCACTCCCGCACGGCGCCCAGGTCGTCGACCGAACGCACGGTGACCGCGGCGGCGCCCAGCCCGCGGGCCACCGTCGCGAAGTCGGTGTCCGCGAAGGACGTCGTCGCCGGGTCGGCGCCCTGGGGCAGGTACATGTGCTCCTCGAAGCCGTACGCCGCGTCGTCGTAGACGACGACGAGAGCCGGCCGGCCCGACCGCACCAGCGTGTCCAGTTCGGGGAGGCCCATCAGCGCGCCGCCGTCGCCCGCCGCCGCCACGGTCAGGCGGTCGGGGCGTCCCACTGCGGCGCCGACCGCGCCGGCGAGGCCCAGCCCGATGCTCTGGAAGGCGGCGCCGGTGAACACGAATCCGGCGGGGTCGGGCACGGGCCAGTACATCGCGGGCCAGGCGATGAAGTGCCCGCCGTCCAGCACCACCGTGCGCTCCTCGGGGAGCAGCTCGGCCAGGGCCCGGGTCAGGGTGCGCGGGTCTATCCGGCCGGCGCCTGACGCGTCCTCGGAGGGGAGGGCCGCCCATCCGGCGCGCGCCCCGGCGACGGCCGCCGCCCGGTGGTCGCGCCATCGCGACACGGGCAGTGTCCTCTCCTCGACCGCGTCGAGCAGGCGTACCGCCACGGCGTGGGCGTCCCCGCGCACCGTGAGATCGGCCCGCTGCGCCCAGCCGCCCCCCGCGAGGTCGACCTGGACGACGGTGGCCGCGGGGTCGAGGATCCGGCCACCGTGCAGGGTGAAGGTGTCCAGGCTCGCCCCGAACGCGACGACCACATCGGCCTCTCCCATCAGGGCGGCGGCCGACGGTGACGCGAATCCGCCGCAGATCCCCAGCGACCAGGGGCTCCCACGGAAGAGACCGCCCGCCATGACGGTGGTCGCGAACAGCGCACCGATGCGGTCACCGAGCTCACCGATGACCTTCCCGGCTCCCGCGTGCCAGGCCCCGAGCCCGGCGAGGAGCAGCGGCCGGCGCGCGCCGGCCAGGGCGGTGAGGACCGGCTCCAGGTCCTCGCCTTCCGGGGCGGCCGGGCCGCCGGCCTCGACCGGCGCCCTCAGCGGTTCGCGGTCGGGAACCGGCTGGTCGATCAGGTCGCCGGGCAGGAGCAGGGCGACGGGGCGGTGACCGTCGCGGGCGGTCCGTACCGCCGCCGCGGTGTCCTCGCGGGCCGTCGCCGGGTCGGTCAGCCGGACGACGCGGACACCGACCGCGGCCATGAGCGCGCTCTGGTCGATGTCGTGCGGCCTCGGGCCGCTCACCGGCGCGTCGCCGCAGAGCAGGACGACCCCGCTGCGGTTCTTGGCCGCGTCCGCCAGCGCCGTGACGGTGTTGGTGATGCCGGGCCCGTGGGTCGTGGTGCAGATCGCGACGTCACCGGTCGCCCGGAAGTAGGCGTCGGCCATCGCCAGGGCACCGCCCTCGTGGCGGGCCGCCGTGTAGTGCACGCCGGCGGTGGTGAGCGCGGCGGTCGCCAGGATGTTCCCGCCGCCCACGACCCCGAACGCGTGCCGGATGCCGCTGTCGGCGAGGGTCTGACCGACGGCTTCGGCGAGTGTGGACATAGACGTGACTCCATGGGTTGCGTGAAACAACTTACTGATCACGGAGAGAGCGCCGCGTGAGGCGGCGCTTCGCCGTGCGGGTCAGGCGAGTTCGAAGATGACCTCGCCGACCGTCATCTCGATCCGGTTGGTGCGCACGAGCTTCCAGCCGCCCTCCTCGAAGACCGACTCCCAGTCGTCGATGGTGGGCAGGAAGGTGCCCATCAGGTCGTGGCCGAGTTCGAAACCGAGGGTGAAGACGGGCAGTTCGGTGTCGGGCAGCGACGTGCGGGTCGCGTCTCCGATCAGCAGGCGCTTGGCCGCGGGGAAGACCTCGCGCAGCCGGCGCAGCGTGGCCACGCAGTTCTCCCGGGGCCAGAAGTCGTGGCCCATCATGAAGCAGGTGAGCAGTTCGATGTCGGCGTACTCGGGGCGGGGCTCCAGGCGCAGCACGTCGCCCTGGACGAAGTCGGCCCGGTCCGCGAACCCGGCCTCCGCCGCTTCCTTGCGGGCCACGTCGATGGAGGGCTGGGCGATGTCGACGCCGACACCCGTCGTACCCGGGTGGCGGTCGAGGACCTGCATGAGCCGGGCGCCGCTGCCGCAGCCGAGGTCGGCGACGCGGGTGAAGGGGAAGTCCACCCGGTCCACGGCGGCCCAGAAGGTCGGGGCGTAGGTGACCTGGTCGATCTCACGGCACGCGTAGGCGATGGCGGCGGGGTCGCGATGGCAGTCGTCGCCGGTGCGGTTCTCGGTGCGCAGGACCGAGGGGATCTGCCGGAACAGTTCGGCGCTGCCGCGGGTGAGCCAGTGGAAGAACGACTTGTTGCGGTACATGTCGTCGAAGCCGTCGAGGGTGCGGACCACGGCGCCGTCGCGCGCCACGAGGCCGACCGCCGAGAGGGCGCGGAACAGGCCGGTGGTCGACTGCGGGTCGAGGCCGTTGCGCTCGGCGAACTCCGCGGTGTCCAGCGTCCTCGCCCGGTGCAGTTCGTCGAGCGCGCCGATCTCCCAGGCGGCGGCGATCGCCCAGGCCGCCACGGCGGAGTTGTAGATGGAGGCAATGCCGCGTGCGTTGCCCTGTGCGATGTCAACAGTCACTGCTCTCAGCACCTCGTCCTCGGGACGGTTCACGGGTGGGTCACCTCTCGTCCCTCATGCTTCAAGCAGGTGGCGGGCAGGGCATCTCTGACGTTGCTCTGCCCGCCGCGGAACGGTGGGGCGCCGCCAGTGACCGGGAAGCAGCTCGCGGGATGCCTGGTCAGGTCATGGGAAGGGTCTCCCTTCTGGCGTTCTCGACATGCCGTCCGGGTCCGGACGGAGTGTGCGGGAGGGATTCGGATCAGGCCGACAGCTGCCTTGCCAGGGCACGTTCCTCCGCGGTCAGGGGAAGTCCGGTCAGCCGCTCGGGGTGGCCGGGAGGCGGCCCGTCGGGGGCGGGCTCGTCGACGAGCGGCACCGTCGGTGTCGTCATCCCGAGCCAGACCCAGCCGAAGTCGGACACGGTCCAGTAGGCGGAACGGAACAGCTGCCTGGCCACGCGGAGGGCGGAGGCGGGCCATCGGTCCCCGGCGGGGTGCGGGGAGGACAGGGAGGGGGACGTCATCACTCGACCGTCACACTCTTCCGCCGGTGCGCGCATCTCGCGTCGTGCGCAGGTCACCGGCCTGCCGCAGCGCCGCCTCCCCTCGCCTGCCCTCCTCCAGGGTCAGGGCGAGTTCCAGCGGCGCCGAGTCGTCGCCCTCGCGCAGGATGGCGGCGGCCCCGTTGAGCTGGGCGGCGATCCGGTCGAGCACGTCGGCCACCGGGCCGGCGTTGTGCGCCAGCACGTCGCTCCACAGCCACGGGTCGCCGCCCGCCGTACGGACGGCGTCGCGCAGCCCCTGCTCGGCGAGGCCGAGGAACGCCGAGGAGCTGTCGGCGAAGCGAGTGGAGCAGGCGGCCGCGACCAGGTGCGGGCCGTGGGACAGCTCGGCGACGATCCGGTCGTGCACGTGGGGCGCCAGGTCGAGCCGGTCCGCCCCGCACAGCTCGATCAGGGCGGCGACCGTCTCCAGGGCCCAGCCGGGCGTGGTCTCGTACGGGCACAGGATCCAGGGCCGGCCGGTGAAGCGCCCGGCCTCGGCGGCGGCGGGACCGGGGGCGTCGGGTCCGGCCAGCGGGTGCCCGGGCACGTAGCCCTTGAGGTCACAGCCGCGCAGCTCGGCCTCGGCGGAGACGATCTCCTTGGTGCCGGCCGTGTCGGTGTAGACGTTCCCGAGCCCCCTGCTCTGCGCGCTGTAGAGGGTGTCGACGACCTCGGACGGCGGGGTGGCCACGACGACGAGGTCGGCGGGCGGGCGGTGCGCCGTCCAGGCTGCCCCGGCGCCGAGCGCCACGGCCCCGGCCGTCGCCCCCGGGTCCTCGTCGATCAGGGCGACGTCGACGCCCGCGGCGGTGAGGGCGAGGGCCACGGAGGTGCCGGTGGCGCCGCAGCCGATGACGATGGCGGTGCGCAGGGGGGTGGCGGTCATGGTGGGCTCCTGGCGTGGGCTGCGGCGGGGACGGGCGGGGTTGGTGGGTTCCGGGCCCGCGTGCGCGGCCCGGGTGACACCGTCGGGGTGCGGCGCTCGGCCGCCGGTCGGACGGTCACGGCCGCTCAGTGTTCGCAGTGGGCGTGGGCGAACTGGCCGGGCGTACGGCCCTCTCCGGCGGGGCCGCGGTAGGCCTGGGCGATGTCGAGCCAGCGCTCGGCTTCCTCGCCCGTGGCGACGACGGCGAGGTCGTCACGGTGGCGGCGCCGGGTGACCAGGAGGCAGAGGTCCTCGGCGGGCCCCGTGATCGTGTTCGCGGCGTCCTCGGGGCCGTACGCCCAGATCTCGCCGTTCGGGGCGGTCACCTCGAAGCGGAAGGGCTCGGCCGGCGGGGTCAGGTCGCGGGAGAGGTAGCCGAAGTCCCGGGTGAGGAAGGTGAAGAGGACGAGGTGGCGCAGGCGCTCGGTGGGCTCGCGGCGCACGCCAAGCGCGTCGGCGATGTCCTGGCCGTGGCCGAAGATCTCCATGATTCCGGCGGAGGCGAGAACGGTCGGCGGCAGCGGGTTGACGAGCCAGGGCACGACGTCGCCCTCGGGGACGGCGGCGAGCGCGTCCACGGACTTCCGGCCCAGGGCGCGGAAGCGGCCCAGGAGTTCGGTGGGCGGGAACGGGTTGAACTGCTTGAGGGCGGCGTTGACGGCCCCGTCGAAGTCGCCCGCCGCGCCGGCGGCGAGTTGGGCGAAGCCCTCGGGGTCGGAGGCCGCGGTGCCGGCCAGGTGGAAGATGAAGGTGAGGTGGGCGATCTGGTCGGCGATGCTCCAGCCGGGGGCGGGGGTCGCGGTGTGCCAGGCCTGCTCGTCGAGGCCCTCGACGAGGCGGGCGGTCTCCTCGATGTCGGTGGCGAGGTCCTTCAGCACGTCGTTCAGCGTGGTCATGATCGTTGTCTCCTTGGAAGCGAAGCGGTGTGGGGTGTGGGGGGGTGTGCGGTGGGTGTGTGTGGGGGGGGCGGGGGGGTGCCGCCGGTCAGCCGGCGACGGGCGTCACGGGCCGGGCGGGCTCGGCGAAGCGGGCTCCGATACGGACGGCGGCGGTGAGCGCCGCCCAGGAGGCCAGCTCCACGAGCTCCCGGTCCTCGGGGTGGAGCGCGCGGAACTCCTCGAGGTCCGCGTCGGTGATCTGGTGGGGGTTGAGGGCGACGAGGAGCGCGAGCCGGGCGGCCGGCACGTGCCCCGCGTCGAGGCCGTCGGTCGCCTTCCCGAGCCAGGCCCGGGTCGGTCCGGGGACGGTCCCGTCGTGGACGGCGAGTTCGGTGTGCAGGAGGTCGCGTACGGGTTCGGGGACCCAGCGCTCGGCGGCCGCGTCGACGGAGGCGACCGCCCGGGCGAGGGCTCCGGCGACGGCCGGGTTGGGCTTCGCCCAGTCGAGTCCGGCCGGCAGCGGCGCCGCGGGGAGCAGACCGAGTGCCGTACCGGGTGTCACGGTCGTACCGGTGTCGGGGCGCATGGCGCGGGCGACCATCCGCATCACCGGCCCGCGGCCCGCGGCGGGGGCCGCGGCGGGGACGGGCGAGTCCGGCAGGAAGAGCCGGACCATCCGGTTGAGGTAGTGGAAGGTGACGGCGGTACCGAGGATCTCGGGGGCGTCGGCCGCGTCGAAGGGAGGCCGCTCCTCCCCCTCGGCCGGGCCCAGGGCGTTGCGGTCCGCCCAGTCGGCGAGCGTCCCGTGGGCGTCCGCGCCGGTGAGGGTCGCGAGCTTGGCCTCGTGGACCTCGACGCAGTACGGGCAGTCGTTGGCCCGGGAGATCGCGGTGGCGACCGCCTCCTTGGCGGCCCGGCTCACCCGGCCCTGGGCGAGCAGCGTCTCGCGCAGCAGGAGCCAGGATGCCGCGAGCGCCTCGGGGGCCGGCGAGTGCAGCGCCAGGGGCGGGGCGACGACACCGAACTCGCGCCGGGCCTGGGCGTAGACCTCGGCCACCGGGCCGCGGGCCTCCGCGTGCGGGACGGCCGCGATGTGCCGGATCTGCCGGAGGGAGTCCCTCAGCATGATTCTTACGAGCGGTCGCACCGCCGCCTCCTGGTTCGGCTTCGAGTTGCGTGAAGCAACTCACTGGTCAGAGAAGGTTTCTTGAAGCAACTCACTGGTCGGCGAAAGGCCGTTCCGGGGTGTCACACGGTGGCGAGGCTCTTCTGCTTCAGCAGGGGCAGCACGCCCTTGCGTCCGCTCTTGTAGCCCGTGGGGGCCGGGGCGCCGTAGGTGACCGCGACTCCCCTGGCCTGGGCGGCGGCCACGATGTGCGGCACGGCGCGTTCGGCGAGGGCGGCGATGGTCATCGCCGGATTGACGGTCAGGGCGCCGGGGACGGCGGAGCCGTCGGTGACGAAGATGCCGGAGTGACCGCGCAGTTCGTTGGTGTCGTCCAGCGCCGAGGTGTGCGGGTCGTCGCCCATCCGGCAGGAGGCCAGCGGGTGGACGGTGTAGGCACCGACCAGGTCGTTGGTCCACGGCATCACCTTGGCGAGGCCGTCCTTCTCCAGGATCTCCTTCACGTCGGCGTCGGCTTGGTTCCAGCCGTGCCACGTGTTCTTCGTCGGCTGGTAGGACAGGTTGCCGCGACCGAGCATCTGCTGCGAGATGCGGTGAGAGTTGCCGGTGGCCGGCGGCGGGCCGAAGACGCCCTCGTTGTCGTCCTCCGTCATGCAGAAGATCGTCAGCCAGGACTTCCAGTTCTTGAGGATCTCCTTCTTCTCCTTGCCGAACCAGGTCGGCCCCTTGGTGTCCGGCACCTGGGCGAGGACGGTGCCGAGACCGGGCGGGAAGTAGAGCTGTTCCAGGGAGTAGCGGGAGTACTCCGGCAGGGAGCCGTCGAGCTTGTCCCAGCTCGCCACGGTCGGGCCCTTGCCGATGGCGTTGGCGCCGTACGGCAGGTTCCCGTCACCGCGGGTCAGGCCGAGGATCTCGGCGGCCTTGTCCTCGTTGATGATGGCCGTGTTGAGGCGCTCGCCGTTGCCGGAGAAGTAGCGGCCGACGGCGTGCGGCATGGTGCCGAGGTGTGCCTCGCTCCGCTGGAGGATGACCGGGGTCGCACCGGCGCCCGCCGCCATCACGACGAGCTTGGCCTCGATGACGCCGGAGCCGTTCTGCAGCCGGTAGTCCTCGTCGTGGACGATGTTGTAGTGGACGCGGTAGTCACCCTCAGGGGTCCGCGTCAGGTACTGCACCTCGTGCAGCGGGCGGATCTCCGCGCCGTGGGCGAGCGCGGCGGGCAGGTAGTTGACGGTGAGCGACTGCTTCGCCTCGAATCGGCAGCCGGCCATCATGAAGTTGCAGTTGACGCACTTGGAGTTGTCGATGGCGGCGGCGAGCGGGTTCGCGGTGCGCCCGGCGTGGTCGCAGGCCGCGGCCCAGAGACCGCCTGCGTAGGAGGCGTCGCTCCAGTCCTGCTTGCTGACCGAGAGGGACTCCTCGATCCGGTCGTACCAGGGGTCGAGGGTCTCGCGGCTGACGGCCTTCGGCCACATCCTGCGACCGATGCTGCCGTGCCGGTCGAAGACGAACTTCGGAGCCCGCGGCATGGCCGCGAAGTACACCACGCTGCCACCGCCGACGCAGTTGCCGCCCAGCACGCTCATGCCGTCGCCCACGACGAAGTCGAAGATGCGCGTGTAGGAGGAGCCGAGCTTGTAGTCGTGCTCGAACTCGTCGTTCTTCAGCCAGGGGCCTCGCTCCAGCACGGTGACCTTCGCCCCGCCGGCGGCCAGGTGGTAGGCGGCGATGGCTCCGCCGAAGCCGCTCCCGATGACCAGGACGTCGGTCTTCTCGATCGTGTCGCTCATGCTGGGCTCCCGGAGAGGGTGGTGTCGGGGTGGAGGGCGGCGAGCTGCCTGCCGTAGCCGAAGTCCTGGAATCGCCACAGTCCGTCGGCGTCCGGCTGGGTGATGCCCATGGCCTCGAGTCCCGGGTGGCCGGCCGCGAGGGCTTCGGCGGTGTGCAGGTGGGCGGCGGAGTCGTAGGCCATGTTGCAGAAGAGGGAGAGCAGCACCCAGAAGTCCTTCTCCGGGTGGCCCGGGGTGGTCAGCTCCTGGATGAGCCGGACGCGGTCGTCGTAGTCGAGGGCGACGAAGGGGGGCACCGTCGTGTCGAGCGTCAGGCCGGCCTGCTCGGCGTAGGTCCCGGCGTGGTCGTTGACGCGGCTCGCGAGGTCCTCCAGGCCGTCGTGAATGCCGGTGGCGTCCCAGCGCAGCAGTTCGAGGGCGCCCGCGGTGACCGAACCGCCGCCGGTGCTGACACCGGCGATCGCCCGGTCACCGGGCCAGCGCTTCTCGCCCGGGACGATGGTGTCCGCGTAGGCCTCGAGGGTGATGGTCGCTTTCTCCCCGATGTCGACCCTCCGGTCAGGGATTCTCCGTACTGTCGGCAACTCGTTCTCCCGGTCGGTGGGTTGTTCCGGTTGGCGTGAGAAGAAAGCTAGAAGTGTTGAGTCTTTTCAAACAACCAACCTCGGGACCGTTCACCTGAACGCGGGTCTCTCCATGCAACTAACCGGAGTCGCGATATCTCGCCGCAGGGGCGTCAGAAACAAACAGGTCGTTCACTATGCTCATCCCGGATGAATGATCTCCGTGGTGTGGCGGCCCATCTCCGCGGGATTCTCAGGGGGCAAGCGGGAAACGCCTCGATCTCGCCAGAGGAAGGGGAGAGGTGGACAGCAACGACAGATCTCTGGCGCTGCCGGCCAACTTCACCCACCGGGTCCGGATCGAGGCGCTGCTGCCCGCCGATTCGCCGCGGCTGAACGGCGTCGACGAGGAGCACGTGCGACGCCTCGCCGGCATCTACGCCTCTCTGCCCCCGGTCCTCGTCCACCGCACGACCATGCGCGTGGTCGACGGGATGCACCGCGTCGCCGCCGCCGCCTCGATGGGGCTGCCCTCCGTGGAGGTGCAGTACTTCGACGGCGCGGACGAAGAAGCGTTTCTCCGCTCGGTGACGGCCAACATCGCCCACGGTCTTCCGCTGTCGGTCACGGACCGCAAGGCGGCCGCCGAACGCATTCTGCGTTCCCGCCCCGACCTCTCGGACCGATCGGTCGCCGCCTACACCGGCCTCGACGCGAAGACGGTCGCCTCGATCCGTCCGCGTTCGACCGCGGATTCTCCACGGTCGAACATCCGGGTCGGTGCCGACGGCCGGCTCCACCCGCTCGATCGCACGGCCGAGCGCCTCCGTGCCGCGGAGCTCATGACCAAGCACCCCGACCTGCCCCTGCGCGCGATCGTCCAGGAGACCGGCCTGTCCCTGGGGACGGCCCACGACGTACGCCAGCGGCTCCTTCGAGGTGAGACACCGGTGCCACAGGGCCGCAGACCCGCGACCGGACCGCGTCCTCCCGTGCCGGTGGCCGTCCCGGACCTCCCCGCCCCTCCCGCCACGACCGGCGCCTCCGCCACGACCGCCGCCTCCGGCTCGAGCCGCTCGCGCGGCTCGCTGGAGACCCTGCGGCGGCTCGCCGGCGACCCGTCGCTGAGGCACTCGGAGTCGGGCCGCCAGTTCCTGCGCTGGCTTCACACCCACTTCGTGGTCGACGAGGCCTGGCGGCAGCAGGCCGACGCGATACCCGCGCACTGCACGGACACCGTCGCGGAGCTGGCCCTCCACTGTTCCCACGCCTGGAAGAGATTCGCCGAAGACCTCGGCCGGCGGCGGCTGACCGACACGACCCCCGTTCCGTTCCGGCAGACGGCCTCCGGATCTCGGCCGGCAGCATGATTCAACGACAGGGAGAAACGGTGACCACCACCCCCATTGAAGCCGCCGTCCTTCGAGTGATCGACGAAATGCATGCGAATCTCGGCCAGGAACTGACCATCGACGACATGGCGCGCACCGCCATGTTCAGCAAGTTCCATTTCACCCGGGTGTTCCGGGACGTGATGGGGACGTCGCCCGGACGTTTTCTCTCCGCCCTGCGCCTTCAGGAGGCCAAGCGTCTCCTGCTCGAGACCGATTTCAGCGTTGCGGACATCAGCAGCCAGGTGGGATACAGCAGCGTCGGAACCTTCAGTTCCCGATTCAAATCGTGCGTCGGCGTGTCTCCGAGCATGTTCCGCGAGCTGGACGGATTCACCGGGGAAATCAGCCAGGTCCAGAATCCGAGTGCCCCCGTCGAGGGCTCCCGCGGGGTACTGCGCGGCCGGGTGCACCTGCCGGAGGACCGCAGGCCCGGACACTGCTTCGTGGGCCTCTTCCCCACCCCCGTCCCGCAGGGGCAGCCGGTGCGCTGCGCCGTCCTGGACGGCCCCGGCTCCTTCGAGTTCCGCGACGTCCCGGCCGGCACCTGGTACGTCCTCGTGCACTCCGTCCCGTACGGACACGAGCACGTGCCCAGCGGCATCGGCGACGAGGACATCGTGTCGGTCGGCACCTACGGGCCGGTGACCGCGCACGAGGACACGCTCCTGATGCCGGCTGAGATCACGCTGCGCCCGCTGAACGCCCTGGACCCGCCCGTCCTGATGGCCCTGCTCGATCTGCGGTCCGGCGCCCTGGACCGCCTCGCCGGCTGAGCCGCCGTCACGCTCAGTCCACCGGACGGACCGTCATCGGCAGTCCTCCCCGCATCCGCAGTGACATCATCGGCTCGGCGATGCCCTCGTGCCCCGGCACCACGGCCAGGTCGAGGTCCCGGGTGACGAGTGCGGTGACGAACACCGCCTCCATCATCCCGAGGTTGCTGCCGACGCAGAACCGCGGTCCCGCACCGAACGGGATGTACGCGTACCGCGGCCGGTTCGCCACCCGCGACGGGTCGAAGCGGCCCGGGTCGAAGCGCTCCGGGTCGTCCCACAGGTCCGGGTGCCGGTGCATCGTGTACGGGCAGACCAGCACGTCGGCCCCGGCCGACACGGTGAACCCGCCGACCTCGTCGGCCGCCTGGGCGATCCGGGGCAGGATCCACACCGGCGGGTACAGCCGCATGGCCTCCTGCACCACCTGCGTCGTGTACGACAGCTTGTGCAGGTCCTCGGCGTCCGGCAGACGGCCGCCCGCGAGCACCGCCCTGGCCTCCTCACGCACCAGATCCCGCACGTGCGGGTGACGGGCGAGCAGCAGCAGCGTCCAGCCGAGCGTGCTCGCCGTCGTCTCGTGCCCGGCGAGCAGCAGCGTGACCAGCTCCTCCTGGAGCAGCCTGCGCCCGGTGGCCGGGTCCGGGTGGGCACGAGCGGCGAGGATCATCCGGGCGAACGCGTCGTCAGCGCCGTCGTCGGCGCTCATCCGGGCGCCCCGGTCGGCGACCAGCTCGTCGACGGTCCGGGTCAGCTCCCGGCGGGCGGCACGGAACCGGCGCTGGGTGCCGAACGGCACCCAGGTCGGCACCAGGCCCTGCGTGAGCATGTCGAACATGGCCTGGTCCTGCACCGCCTCGAAAGCGTGCGCGATGCCGCCGTGCCCCTCAAGAGAGGTGTCCATCAGGGTCCGGCCGAGTATGCCGAGGGTGAGCCCGGTGACCTCTTGGAGGACGTCGACCGGGGTGTCCCCGGCGCGGCCCCGCAGGGTCTCCACGAGCCGTCCGGACTCCTCGGCCACCGCGCCGGCCTGGGCGGCGACCCGCCCCGGCTTGAACGCGGGCTGCACGGTGCGGCGCTGCTTGCGCCACAGCTCCCCCTCGCTGGTGAGCAGCCCGTCACCGAGCACCTTGCGGGACTCCACCAGGCCGATGCCCTTGTGGTAGTTGGCCGCGTTGTCGGCGAGGACGTGCTTGGCGTAGTCGGGCCGGTTGAAGATGTAGAGCTTCTTCGGGCCCATGTTCACGCGCACGGCGTCGGCGAGCTCGGCCGCCTCCCGCATCATGCCGAGCCGGTCGACCGCCAGCTTGCGCAGCAGTCCCGGCAGCGCCCAGACGGGCGGGCCGGGTGGGTGGACCCTCATCGGTGGCCCTCCGGCTGCTGGGGCATGACCTGCCGGAAACGGCCGCCGTGGAACACCAGCGGTTCGCGCCCCGGCAGTTCGTCCAGGGCGAGCACCCGGCCGACGTGGATGGTGTGGTCACCGCCGTCGTACGCGCGCCAGCGGGCGCACTCGAAGTGGGCCGCCGCCCCCGCGATCAGGGGGGCGGCGGTGGCCTGGCCCGGCAGCCGGTCGACGGTGTCGAACTGGGCCGCACCGAGCGGCCGGGAGCGGTCGGCGAAGTGCCGGGCCACGTCCTCCTGGCCGGCGCCGAGCACCGAGACCGCGAAGGTCTCGGCCTCGGCGAGGACCCGGTTCATGACGGCGTCGTTGCCCACGCACACCAGCACGAGGGCCGGGTCCAGCGACACCGACGTGAAGGAGTTGGCGGTCATGCCGCGCGGGGCCGCGCCGCCGACCGTCACGACGGTGACACCCGTCGCGAAGGACCCCAGGGCCCGCCGCAGCCGCGCGGGGTCGCCGGTGACGGCGTCCCGCGGCGGCGCGACGGTCAGGGTGCTCATGCGGTCCGCCCGGCCAGCGCCCGGCCCTGGTTGCTGTACGGCTCCAGGGCGCGGGCGAGGCCGTCCGGGATGCGCGACGGCACCGTGTTGGTGTTCGGGCCGCGCATGCACGCGATCCGCTGGCGGCCGCGGGCGATGAGCACCTCGGCCCCGCCGGTCACCTTGACGTAGTCGAAGGTGAACTCCAGCTGGGTCTGGCCCAGCTCGGACAGGCGCATCCGGATGGACAGCTCGTCGAAGGCGGTGATCTCCGCGAAGAACTCGCAGTCCACCTTCAGCGTGAACAGCTTGAGGTCGTCCTGGACCTCGGCGAGCACGTCCGGCGCCTTCTGGTGCAGGAACAGCTCCCGGCACCGGCCCTGCCAGCGAAGGTAGTTCACGTAGTACACGTTGCCGACGAGGTTGGTCTCCTCGAAGCCGACCGTGTGCCGGTACTCGAAGTAGTCGTCCGCCATGATCTAGGACCGCCCTTCGGCGAGAGGTGTCTCGTGGGTGAGGAAGGCGAAGACGGCGGGCTCCAGGGCGTCGCGCAGCGCGGTGACGAAGGTGGCGATCCGCAGGTCCCCGGCGGCGAACACCACCCAGGCGTCCTTGCGGCGCGGCAGGACCGTCAGCGGGGCGCCCGCCATGATGCCGGCCTTGCGCAGGCATTCCACGGCCCCCCACACGCGGGTGGCCGCGGTGTCCGGCGCCTCTCCGGTCTCCCTGGCGACCAGTTCGGCGACCGGCGCGTGGTCCCCGAGCAGCCCGCGCCACTCGTGCGGCGAGCGCATGCTGACCGCCTCGATGTCACAGGCGACCTCGGTGTCGGAGACGGCGCTGAGGGTGACTCCCAGGCCGTGCGCCGCCGACATCGACATGTGCCGACCGGGCTCCAGTTCGGGCCGCCCGTCCGGACGGTGCCGGACCGCGACCGGGCCGCCGAGGGCCCGCGCGGCGGCGTCGGCGGTGAAGCCGCGCCGCTGGGCGACGGAGCCGGCCGGGGCGTCGCCGTGCGGTTCCACCGCGACCGCGACGCGGCTGCCGACGACGTCCTCGAGGGAGCGCTCCAGGTACGGGCCGAGCAGGGGCGCGACCCACGGGCCCGATCCGTCGGTCTTGCGCACCGCGTGCAGGGTGAGCCCCTCCCAGCGCTCGACGACGGTGCCGTCGGCGTCGCGCACGGCGATGTCGTACACATACGTGTCGCCGTCCCGGCTGCGCTCGACCGCGGTGTAGCGCAGCTGATCGGGGACGTGCGAGCCGGAGCCGAGGGTGTGGATCCGCTCCACGCCCGAGGGCAGCAGCGTGGCGTCCGGGACGCACACCTGGTTGCCGTGCATGAGCGCGTCGCGCATGCCCGGGTCGGCGAGCAGCAGTTCGCCCGGCAGGAAGGCGGCGAACCAGCCCTCGGGCTGCTGCTGAACGGTGACATCGGCGTCCACGTGCCGCGCGGCGGCCCGGTGGAAGCGGCGCAGCCGCTGGAAGCGGCCGCCCTGGAACAGCACCCCGCCGTACAGGTCGACGGCCGGGTCCAGCGGGACGACCGGTGTGTCCTCGGGCACCTGGAGCGGCGGGCCGTCCGGCGCCGGGGTCCCGCCGAAGATCAGTCGGGCGCGGAAATGCTCGGCGACGAAGCCGGTGTCCTCGGCGTGGATGGCCACGTCGACGGTGTCGGTGCCGGTGACGGTCGCCGCGATCCGGATCCGGGTGCTGCCGTTCGGCGGCACGACGATCGGACGCAGGAACTTGGCGCCCTCGATGACCGGGGCGGTACCGGTGCGGCCGGTGACGGCGGACGCCACCTGGGTCATCGCCTCCATGCCGATGACGGCGGGCAGCAGCAGGTTGCCGTCGAGCAGGTGGTCGGCCAGGTACAGGTCGGTGCCCGGGTTCAGCTCGACCTCGGTGACCAGTTCGACGCCGTGGTAGCGCACCAGCGGGTTGCCCGTGAAGCGCAGCATCGGCAGGGGGGGCAGGTCGCGCCGTACGGTGTCGATGCCTTCGGTACGGCCGCTGATGACCGTCACGACGGGGGCGTCCGGATCCTCGATCAGCCGCAGCAGGATCTCCACGCCCCGGTCCGGGGAGACGGGCACGATGCCCTCGCGGGAGAGCGACTCGACGACGGAGAGCTTCTCGCCCATGCCGACGCCGGACCACACCGACCACTCCATGCAGCGGGCCCGGATGTTCGGGTGCGCGCGGGCCACGTCCTCGGTGAGGTCGGCCAGCCACTCGTTGGCGGTGGCGTAGTGCGCCTCGCCGCGCAGTCCGGCCCGGCCGATGATGCTGCCGAAGCTGACGAGCAGCTTGAGCCGCTCGGGGCCGACCGCGTCGAGGACCGTGCGCAGTCCGTCGACCTTGGGGCCGAAGGTGCGGTCGAAGTCCTGGCCGGTGAGCCCGGTCAGCGCACCCGGCTGGTTGAGTCCGGCGCCGTGCAGCAGGCCGGTGATCGGGCCGAGGGCCTCGGTCAGTTCGGTGACGGCGGCCGTGACCTGCTCGGTGACGGTGACGTCGGCGCGGGCATAGTGCACCCGCACGCCGCTGCCGCGCATCCGGTCGAGGTTCTCGGCGAGCTCGGTGTCCTGGGCCGGGTCGGACCGGCCGAGGACGGCGAGCGAGGCGCCGGTCTTCTGGGCCACGGCGAGGGCGCACTCGGCGGAGATGCCCTTGCCGCCGCCCGTCACGAGCATCACGTCGGTGTCGTCGAGTGGGGCGTCGGTACGCTCCGGCTTCACGGGCAGCGCCCGCAGCGTCGGCACCCGGCGCACCCCGGCCTGGTCGTAGTGGACCTCGGCGAACCGGGTGGTCGCCGCCACCTCGGCCACGACCCGCTCCACGACGTCCTCGGTCTGCGGGGTGTGGACGACGGTGGTGCGCAGGTGCGGGGCCTCCAGGTACAGCGTCTTGGCCAGACCGGCCGCGCCGCGGCCGTCCTGGACGAGGACGAAGCGGCGGGCCCGGTCGCCGGCGAGCGCGCTCTTGGCCGCGGCCAGGACCTGCTCCACCTCCTCGCGGGGGCAGCCCTTGGCGAGGACGGCGAGTACGCCGGAGCCGAGTCCGGCGGCGGCCAGTGCCGACCGGAGCCGCTCGGCGTACGGGTGGCCCGCGGAGCCGAACAGCTCCCAGGGGCCGTCGGTGCCGTCGGCAACGCCGTACGGCCGGTCGACCTCGTCGAGGTCGACGGCGAACGGCCGGGCCCAGGGGGCCGCGCCGGCGATGACGGGCGTCTCGGACTCCGGGGCGGCGCCGCCGGTGCTGACCAGGGTGTCCAGCGCCTCGGCCAGTTCGGCCAGGGTGGCGGTGGCGAAGTTGGTCGGCACCTGGGCGGCGGCGATCCCGAGGCGGGACGCCGCCTGGTTGACGATCTGGCCCACGGTGATGGAGCTCATGTGCAGGTCGTCGAGGAGCCGGCTGTCCGGGTCGACGAGGTCGGCGGGCAGCTCGGCGCGTTCGGCGACGAGGGCGCGCAGCACGTCGAGCGCGTCGTCGCCGTCCGCGGCGGGCTCCGCCGCGGCGGCCGGGGCCGCGTCGGCGGTGTCCTGGGCGGCGGGGGCGGCCTTCGCCGGCGCTTGGGCGGCGGCCTTGGCGGCCCGCTCGGCGCGCGGCGCGCGCTCGGTCTGCGGGAGGTCGCGCGGGGCCTGCTCGCAGGGGTTGGCGAAGAAGGAGAACTCCTGGCCGACCTCAAGGGGCCGGATCAGCCGGTCCTGGAACAGCCTCTCCAGGTCGACCGGCGCGCCCGCGACGTACGCGGCACCGGCGACCTGGAGCACGCTGCGCAGCGACTCGTCGTCGGTGTTGAGCGCGACGGCCGGGACGCCGGTGGTGGCGCGGGCCAGTGAGCTGAGCACCCGGCCCGGGCCGACCTCGACGAACAGGTCGATGCCGCGGGCGGCTTCGCCGACCGCCTGGGTGAACCGGACCGGGCCGGTGATCTGCTCGGTGAGCAGGGCGGCCAGGTCGGTGGCGGGGGTCAGCTCCTCGCCGCTGACGGTGGAGACGACCCGACCCGCGACGGTGCCGACCGGGGCGTCCGCCAGCCAGCCGCCGAAGGACGCGGCGGAGGCGGCGACCAGCGGCGAGTGGAAGGCGTGCGAGACGTTGAGGCGGGTGCAGGGGATCTCGGACCGTTCGGCCCGGCGCTGCACCTCCTCGATCTCGTCGACCGGTCCCGCGACCACCGTCTGCTCGGGGCCGTTGTATCCGGCGACGACGACGGACAGGCCCTCGATGAGCTGCTCGGCCCGCTCGGGCTTCACGCTCAGCGAGGCCATGGTGCCGGAGGAGCTGTGCTCGGCCATCGCCCTGCCGCGCACCCGTGCCGCCGCAAGGAGGGTGTCCTCGTCGAGGGCGCCCGCCCAATGCAGGGCGGAGAGTTCGCCGAGGCTGTGGCCGACCGCGACAGAGGCTTCCAGCCGCAGCGCGTCGAGCACCCGCAGGCCTGCGGCGGAGCCGGTGGCGATGCGCGGCTGGGCGACGTCGGTGGCGACCATGTCGCCGGTGGTGGGCAGCGCGGCCCGGTCGAAGACCTCGGCGGCCTCCGGGAAGCGCCGGCGCAGCGCGCCGCCACCGGTGCCGTGGCCGGAGCCCTGGCCGGGAAAGAGGAAGCCGATCCGGGCGGGTCCGCAGGCGCGGCCGAGGAAGCTGCGGCCGTCGGCGGCGGTGTACGCCGTCTCGCCGGACTCCAGCAGGTCTGCCAGGTGGGTCAGACGTCGCTCGGCGTCCTCCGGGGAGGTGACGACGACGGCGGCGCGGTGCGCGAGGCCGCGCAGTTCGCGCTGCAGGGTGGCGGCGAGGTCGGCGACCTGGCCGTAGGAGACCTGCGCGGCGAAGGCGGCGACCTCGTTGAGGCGGGCGCGCAGCGCCTTGGCCGACTCGCCGTCGACGACGAGCAGTTCGGCGTCCTGGAGGGCGTGCGCCAAGACGGCGGAGCGGCGGCTCGGTGCCGTACGGCGACGTCCGGCGGGCTCGTCGAGGACGACGTGGGTGTTAATGCCGCCGAAGCCCATGGCGGTGACACCCGCGCGCCGGGGCGCGTCCTCGGGCCAGGCCTCGGCCTTGCGCAGCGCCTTGAGGTTGGCCTTCTCGTCGCCGAGCAGCTCGTGCGGGTCGGTGGTGCCGATCGCGGGCGGCAGGGTCTGGTGGTTGACGGCCATGGCCGCCTTGATCAGACCGGCGACCCCGGCGGCGGCCTTGGTGTGGCCGATCATGCCCTTGATGGACGTGATCGCCGCGAGGGGCGCGTCGGGGTCGGCGGCCCGGCGGGCGCCCATGAGGGCGGTGAGCTCGGTGGCGTCGCCGACGGCGGTGCCGGTGCCGTGGCCCTCGAAGAGCCGGACGGTCTCGATGCCGAATCCGGCCTTCTCGTAGGCGCGACGCAGGGCCAGCTGGTAGCCGCTGACCTCGGGGCGGGTGATGCCGCCCTGGCCGTCGGAGGAGACGCCCCAGCCCGCGATGGTCGCGTAGATGCGGTGGCCGGCCGCGAGGGCGTCCTCCTCGCGCATCATCACGATCATGCCGCAGCCCTCGCCGGGCCAGAAGCCGTTGGAGCCGCGGTCGTAGAGCTTCATCTCTCCCTTGGCGAGGGCACCGGTCTTGGCGAAGCCGATGATCTCGAAGGGGTCGATGGACAGGTCGACACCACCCGCGACGGCGACGTCGAGGTCGCCGTTGATGAGGGCGGTGCCCGCGGTGGTGACCGAGAGCAGCGAGGACGAGCAGGCGCCGTCGACGGTGTAGCCGCCGCCGTTCAGGTCGAAGTGGTTGCAGATCCGCCCGGCGATGGTGTTGGCGAGGCCGCCCGCGAGGGTGTCCTCGTCGATCGCCGGGAACGGCTCCTTGTACGCGACCTCGACGTCGTCCAGGAACTCGGCGATGCGCTCGTCGTCCCAGACGTCCTGCTCTTTGAGCGCGGAGGCCATCACCCGGCGGACGTACGGCCAGCGCAGCCGCATCACGTTGGCGCGGGAGAACTCGCCGGTGAGGGTGTTGCCGACGACGACGCCCGTGCGCTCCCGGGGCAGGCCCTCGCCGCCGGCGAACCCGGCGTCGGCGAGCGCGCGGCCCGCGGTGTCCAGGGCCAGCCAGTGGGTGAGGTCGGTCGAACGGAAGGTGCTGCCCGCGATCTTGTGGGCGATCCGGTCGAACTCGTAGCCCTCGATGACCGCGGCGTTGCGGGCGTAGAAGGTGTCGGGGGTGGTCGGGTCGGCGTCCCAGTAGTCGTCCAGGTTCATCCGGACGTCGGGCAGCCGGCGGAACGCGCGCCGTCCGGCGACGGCGTTGTCCCACAGCTCGTTCGGGTTGGTGGCGTCGGGATAGCGGCAGGCCATGCCGACGATGGCGATCCTGGTCATGCGGTCACCGGTATCTTCTCGGTCTCGGCGGTAGCGGGGGCCGGGCAGGCGCAGGCGCCCGCCGGGCAGGCGCAGGCGCCCGCCGGGCACGCGCAGCCCTCCGCGTCGGCGACGGTCACCTCGGTCCGGGCGGCACCCGTCTGACCCTGGGCGACGGCGTCAGCCTGAGCGACGGAGTGGGTCACGGCGGCCAGCGCGAGGGCCTCCTCGGCGCGCTTCCTGGACACGATGTCGGCGGTCCACAGGAACACGCCACGGATGGCGCAGACCAGGGCGGTGGCGAAGAAGATGCCGTAGGCGACGCTCATCGCGGTGAGCACGCCGTACAGGGCGGCGGTGCCGCCGCCGAAGGCGATCTGCCCCCACTTGGACGACGGTGTCGTGCCCGGGTCCGTGATCATGTAGTTGGTGAACAGGACGAACGCCACGCCGGTCATCATCGCGAGACCGGCGGGGATGGAGGTGTCGAACAGCAGACCGCGGACGATCGCCTGCAGGGCGAAACCGCCGACCCAGGCGAGGATCAGCCACATGCGCTCGGTCAGCTTGGCGTTGAGCATCGTGCCGAGGGTGATGATGATCGCCGGGACGAGCCAGTCGAAGCCACCGTCGAGGTACTCGGTGAAGTGGTACGGCGGGGCGATCGAGGCCCACGGGAAGAGCAGCAGGATGACGGCGATGCCGAAGTTCGACGGGTTCATGAAGTGGCGCAGGCGGCCCTTCACGGGGGCGCGCAGGACCCACTTGGTGCCGACGGCGACGATGACGCCGAACACCATGACCCAGACGAGGTCGTTGACGTAGGTGAGCATGTTCACCGCGAGCGAGGTGATGTGGGCCGGCAGGAGGAACTCCATGAAGCCCTTGGCCCCGCCGCCGGCGAAGCGCGGCGCGCGGCCCTCGGCACGGGCGCCGAGGATCTCCAGCAGGATCTCGGTGGTGTAACCGGCCGCCAGGGCGATGAACGGCCAGGTCCAGGGCTGCTCGAAACCGAGGACGGTGTAGCCGAAGATGTTGAGGACGGAGATGGAGATCGCGAAGCGGCGGAGCGCGGTCACGACCTTCGGGTTGTGCCGTGGGGCAGCGGCGGTCTTCGTTGCGGACATCGTCACTTCTCCTTGACCTCGGTGCCCAGCTCGAGGCTGTGCCAGCCCGGCGTGAGCTTCAGCTTCTGCTCGTGGATCCGGCCGGCCCGGTCACGCCAGGTGACCATGGCGGGCACGGGGCCCCTGACGTCCTTGCCCAGACCGAGGTGGACGTCGGTGCTGCGCTTGCCGGAGTGGCCGCCGCCGCCGTCGAGGCGGGTGATGCGCTTGGTGCCGTCGGGCAGTTCGACGCAGACCTCGGCGCCGACCACGGGAGCGCCGTCCGGGTGGGTGAGCTTCAGGCCGAGGTACGCGCCGGGGTTCTTGGCGACGTTGTGCAGGAAGATCGGCTCGCCCCACTGGCGGGCGACGGCCAGGTCGAGCCGGCCGTCGCCGTCGACGTCGCCGGTGGCGAGGCCGCGGGTCGGGATGGGCTCGCCTATGCCGAGGGCGACGGAGAGGTTGTGGTACTCGCCGGTCTCGGCGTCCTTGGCGAAGAAGCGCATGCGCTGGTTGCCGGCGAGGTCGTCACCGTGCTTGACGTTCGGCCACCAGACGGGGTTGGCGACGAGGGCGTCGTTCGCCGTGGCCAGCTCCTGGAGCTGCGGCCAGCGGTTGTTCTTGCCCTTGACGAAGCCGAGGGCCTGGGTGATCTCCAGGTCGCCGTTGTTGTCGAAGTCGCCCGTCTTGACGTCCCAGCCCCAGCCGGACCAGGCCAGCTTCAGGTCGGTCGAGCGGTCCTTGAACGGCGCCTCGCCCTTCTTCAGCCGGGCCTGGACCTCGGAGCGGGAGTCGGCCGTATCGATGAACGCGAAGTTCGACTCCTGGATGCCGAAGGAGGTGGTGATGTTGCTGACGAACATGTCGTACAGGCCGTCGTTGTTCAGGTCGCCGAAGTCGACGCCCATGCCCTTGAAGGAGCTGCGGCCCAGCTCCTTCGACTTCGGCACGGTGCCGCTGTGTACGGCCTTGACCTCGGAGAACTTGATGTTCCCGGGGGTCGAGGTGTTGTGGAGCAGCGCGGAGGTGCCGAAGTCGTGGGCGAGGAACAGCTCGGGCAGCCGGTCTCCGTCGAGGTCGGCGGCGGAAGCGCCGAGCGACCAGCCCTTGTTCAGGTTCTGCGGGACGGCGGCGTCGACCTTCTCGTAGCCGTCCTTCGTCCACCGGAAGATGTGGGCGCCGCCGCCGTTCTGGGCGTGCGACAGCGACTCGTTCATGGTGACGTCGCCGTCCTTGGACGGGTCGAGGACCGGGCTGTCGGGGAAGTAGTTGCCGATCAGGATGTCGTTGTGGCCGTCGCCGTCGAAGTCGGCGACCGCGGCCGCGTTGGAGTTCCACAGCGGGCCGGTGTAGGTGGCGCCGGACTTGCCGGGCAGCAGCTCGGTGGGCGTGAAGGAGGCGGCGGTGAGCGGCTTCCCCTTCTCCCCCTTGTTCACGAAGATGACGGGGGTGCGGCCCCAGTAGTAGACGAGGAGGTCCGTGCGGCCGTCCTCGTTGTAGTCGCCGGGCATGCAGCCCATCGGCGCCATCGTCTTGCTGGTGCCCAGCGGCGCCGGGTTCAGTGCGAACGGCGCGTACTTGTCCTTGCGGGTGGGTGCCGGGGTGACGACCGCCTGGTCGATCCGCACGTCGTTCACGCAGAGGTCGTTGTCGAGGCCGTCGCCGTCGAGGTCGTTGATGGCGATGCCGGCACCGACCGAGGAGATCCACGCCTCGATGTGCTGGTACGCCTTGTTGACCTTGCGGACCTCTTGCTTGTCGAATCCGGCGGGCATCGCGATCGACATCGGCTCGAATGCGAAGTTCTTCGCCAGCTTGTCGATGTCAGCGGCGGAGGATTCAGGCAGCCGGACGCCGTAGAACGTGCCCACCATGACGGCGAGAGCGACGATTCCCGGTGAATTCCTGCGGAGCCAGTTCTTTGTGACCGTCACTGGTCGACACCTTTCGAGATGAGCGAGTCAGAAGCGAGTGCCGCGGCGATGTCGCGCCGCCATGTCTCGTAGGCCGGGGAAGCACCGCCGACGGTCGCGGCGGGACGGGTGTCCCGGCACACCTGCGAGGCCCGTTCGGCGGTCGTGCCGCACACGACTCGGGCCGCGAGGTGGGTGTGGTCGATGATCGTGCCCGCCTTGACGCGGGCCTCGGTGGCGAAGGCCGCTCCCTGGGCGAGCGCCCAGCGGTGCTCGCCGGCGCCCTCCACGAAGCGGGCGAGCTCGTCCTCGGTGACGCCGCCCGCGTAGGAGCAGGCGAGGCCGGCGCCCGCGTACAGGTCGCTGTGACGGCGCTCGTCGTAGGACCGGATCAGTTCGGTGACGACGTCGGGATCGGTGCCGCCGACGAACCACAGCGCTCGGCCGATGCCCTGGTCGACGGCGTTCAGGGTGTAGTGGTTGTGCCCGCCGCTCCAGCGGAAGGGGTGCTGGATCTCCGGGGTCCGCACGTACGAGGCGGTCTTGAAGTACGCCTGGTGGAAGCCGTATCCGTCGAGCGCGAGCCAGCGCAGCAGCGGGTCGGTGGTGCGGATGTCGGGCCACAGCGGCTTCGGCAGCCGGGCCATCGCCCAGCCGACGCCGACGTAGATCATGTAGTCGTGGTGGCGGCCCGCACCGGCCAGCAGACCGTCGAGCCGGCCACCGTGCCCGGGCAGCGAGTCGTAGACCACCGCGCCCATGCCGGCGCCCTCGTAGGCGAAGCCGCGCATGTCCCGCGGGACGGTCTCCAGGAGTTCCTCCGCCTCCGCGGGCGACCCGGCCTCCACCGCGTACGCGTAGCCCTGGAGAAATACCTCCCCGATGTACTCGAGCCTGGCCTTTGCTTCCGCGTTCTTCACATGAAAGCCACGGACTTCCATGGTCGTCTCGGAAACAGGCGGCGTGAGCAATCGGCGTCGGAATGCGCCAAACAGACTGGACACGGCTGTAGACCGCCCCTCTCGAATCCCACTCGAATCCCTGGATTTCCCCCAGCGAATCGAATCTAGCCAGCGGGCCCGGAGGGGCGTCTACTTCAGATGTGCTCAAACAACGAGGGCACCGAGTTGCGTCCGCACATTCCGCCGCCAGACCTCGTAGGCGGGTCCGGCGCCCGGCTCGGGGTCGGTGACCGCGCAGTCGTCGGCGAGCCGGGCGACCGCCTCCACGGTGCGCCCGGTGAACGCCGCGACGGCCGCCTCGCTGTGCTCGGGGACGAACCCCGCGTGGTGGCGGGCCTTGGCGGCGAACACCGAGCCCTGTGCCAGGTGGTCGGCGTGCTCGCCGGCCTCCGCGCGCAGCGCCGCCAGGTCCGCGGGGGTGCTGCCCCCCGCGAAGGTGGCGGCGAGGCCGACCCCGCTCCACAGGTCGGCCCTGCGGTCACCGGCGAACGCCCGCACCGCGGCGGAGACATTGCCGACGTGCCCGCCGTGGATGAACCACAGCGCGCGGCCGACGCCCTGGTCGAAGGCGCGCTGCCAGTAGGAGGCGTCGCCGTCCCAGTCGTAGGGGGCGTCCAGACGCTGTCCCCCGACCCAGGTGTCGGTGTCGAAGTAGGCCCGGTCGAAGCCGTAGCCGTCCACGCACAGCCAGCTCATCGCCGGGTAGAGGTCGGGCTCGGCCAGGGTGGGGACGAGCTTCTTCCACAGCGGCCTGGGCAGCTTGGCCATCGCGAAGCCGATGCCGATGTAGTTCAGGAAGATGTGCGGCCGGCCGCCGCCGCGCAGCAGGTCGGCGGCGCGGTGCCCGCCGGGGCCCATGGTGTCGCGGATGGCGCAGGCCATGGTGGCGCCCTCGTAGGCGAAGCCCCGGTTGAGCGGGTCCACGAGCGCGAGCCTGCGCTCGGTGGTGGCCAGGTCCTTGTCCTCGATGCCCCATTCGAAGCCGGTCACGACCGCTTGCGGCACGGCTTCCAGCTGCCGGGTGCGTTCGGTCGGTTCCACGGCGAACCCTCGCCCCGCGAAACTCACGTCGTCCAGGGACGGGGCCATGATCAGCCTGCGCAGCGCTCCCAGTGCGGGCACAGTTGCCTCCTCGTACGAGCCCGCTCCGGACATGGGCGGCGGGGGCTGTCATCGTCGGCAGACGGACCGCGGTGCGGCATCTTCCCCGTTGCGCTTCCCCTGGTGTTCACCGGATGCGGCGGACGTCCACCTCCTCGTCGTGCACGGCGCGCCCGCAGTCGGTGCACCGCAGCTCGACGTGGACGGAGCCGTCGCAGCCGATGTGGTCGGCGCGGCGCGGCGGGCCCAGTTCCTGCGGCAGGTTGCGGTCGCCCCACTGCATGAGGGCGATCACGGCCCGGGTCAGGTCCCGGCCCACCGGGGTGAGCCGGTACTCGTAGCGCACCGGCTTGTCCTGGTAGGGCACCCGCTCCATGATCTCCTGGTCCACCAGCCGGGCCAGCCGGCTGGAGAGCACGTTGCGCGCGATGTCGAGGTGCGCGAGGAAACCGTCGAAGCGGGAAGTGCCGAGCAACGCGGAGCGGATGATCAGCAGGGTCCAGCGCTCGCCGATCACCTCAAGTGAGCGGGCGAGGTTGCAGTCCTGTCCCTCGTACGTGTGCTTCAGCATGCGCTCACTCTAGGGCGGGGAGAGTTGCGTGAAGGAACCCCGAGTTGGCGAAGTCGTCGCAGAACGCGCCCGGTCGTTCAGGCGGCGACCAGCAGCCGCTCTCCGCCACCGGTGGGTGCGGGCCGTCCGTTGAAGCGGCTGTAGGCGTACGCGGCGGAGACCAGGGTCATGTGGTGGTGCCAGCCCGGGTAGGAGCGTCCCTCGAAGTCCTGGAGGCCGAAGCCGTCGGACATCTCCCGTACGGACTCCCCCGCGTTCGAGAGCGTCCGCGTCAGGGCGAGCACCGACTCCATGCGGGTGTGCGTGAGGCTGGTCAGCCACAGCTGGACGGGCTGCCGCCCGTTGTCGGGGCGGACCGCGAAGAGCCGGTAGGTGCGGTGGACCCGCTCGCCGCCCCGTCCGAGCTGGGGGATGCGCACGAAGCTGGATATGACCGTGGTGTGCCGGCCGCGCCCGTCCCAGGGGGCGACGTTCTCCACATGGGTCAGCGTGCCCGCGTCGAACTCGAAGAGATTGCGGGCGGCGAGCACCAGGCCGTGGCCGTCGCCTCCCGGGGAACGCTGCACCCGCAGGTGACGTCCCACAGCGACCTGGAGGTTGTCCGGGACGGCGACCACGAAGTCGCGTCCGCGGAGGGCCAGTCCGTGGATCAGAGCGGTCGCGCTGGTGCCGCCGAGGGCCTCCAGGTCGGCGACGACCGGCAGGGGCACGGTACGGCTGGTGTCGGCCAGGGTGTCGACGAGGTCCAGGGCATGCTGCTCGACGGAGCGGGGGGTCACGTCGGCGGGGATACGGGTGCGGACGCGACGCTCGGGATCCTTCGTCCACGAGCCCGGAAGGAGCAGGCGCCAGTCGACCGGAACGGCCTGGTCGTACGAGGAGAGGAACATGCCGACGCCGACCTGGCACGTGACCGAGCGGCCGGTGGAGGCCAGGAAGCGGCGGTGCACACCGCAGGAGTGCTCGCCCCGCTTGCGCAGGACGGCCTGGCCGATCACCCAGGCGCGCGGCGTCATCTCGTGCTCGACCCAGCGAGCGAGCTCGGCGCGCACCGGCATCCAGTCCCACGGGCTGGCGTTGACGAACTGGTGCAGCGACTGGGAGACCGCCGGCTCGGGCGAGATGGCGGCGGCCAGCCTGCGGACCGACTTCTTCCCCGGTGTGGTCAGCAGGCCCTGCATGTACGCCTGGGCCCAACGTCGCTGATCCACCCGCCGAAGGCCTTCGAAGACCCTCTCGGCGAACACCGGCACCGAGGTGCGGGCGGCCTGCAGAGCGTACGCGACCATGGCTGGTTCCCTCCCCTGTTCCCGGCCCCTGGCGGCCGTCTCGGCTAAAATAATAGCGAACGCCCTCTTTTTTTTGCGACTCAGGAGAGTTGCCGCATGCACTTCGCCAAGTCGGCCCCCGCCGCCCTCCGCGACGGGGGCCGACTCACCCCTGTGACCTGCACTGATCTACAACATCTTGGGCAACTCGCCCTTGCCCACCAGAGGAAGGAGGCGCGAGCGTTGGACGGGAGGGTGAACGTCTGTTCCTCACGGGACGTCCCGACGGTGCGCCGTCGAGACGGAGTCAGGGTCCCTACATGTCCGGCGGCGATGAGCCCTCTTCGGGAGACGGTGTGGTGAAACAGGAGAGGGCTTTGCGTACGCGCCAGGCCCTGATCAGAGCGGCGGCCGGGGAGTTCGACCTCTACGGGTACGACGGGACGTCTCTGTCGCGGATCAGCTCGGTGGCGGGCATGTCCCTCGGCGCGATCACCTTTCACTTCCCGACCAAGGTGCACCTGGCGGACGCGGTCCAGCAGGAAGGGCGGACGGTCACGCTGGCCGCCCTGGAACGCCTGGCGGCCGAACCGATGACGCCGCTGCGCATGGTGATCGACCTGACCCTCGAGCTGACCCGGCTGATGGAGCAGGAGCCGTCGGTACGCTCCGCGATCCGCCTGGGCCGGGAACGTCCGGGGACCGAGGCCTGGTCGGACGCCTGGTTGCCCATGGTCCGCGGACTGCTCGACCGGGCCTATGAGAACGGCCAGCTCCGCACGGACGCCCTGCCCGCTGACGTGACGACGCTGGTGGAGCACCTGACGAGCGGGGCCGAGGCGTACCTGCGCGGGCGCATGGGCTCGGACCCCGCGTTCGAGAGCGCCGTCGCCCAGCTCAAGCGCGTCTGGCACCTCGCGCTCGTGGGCGTCTCCGCCGAGGCGTCGGGCGTGCCCCGGCAGCCGGAACCGCCGGCCTGTGAGGAGGGGGACCAGGAGGCAACACGCTGACGGTCCGTCGGGCGGATCTCTCCCGGTCCGCCCGACGGAGCGTCAGTTCCCGGTATCAGACCGCGCTCAGCCCGCCGTCCACCGCCAGTGCGGCACCCGTGACGAACGAGGCACGCGGACCGGCCAGCCAGAGCGCGGCCTGGGCGACCTCGTCGGGATCAGCCATGCGCTTCTGGATCTGGCGCGCGACGAAGAGCTCCTCGAGGTGGGGATGAGCCGCGATCGCCCCTTCGATGAGTTCGGTGCGCGTGGTTCCGACCACCAGGGAGTTGACCCGGATGCCGCGCCCGCCGTACTCGGCCGCTGCGGCCTTCGTCATGCCGATCACGGCGTGCTTGGCGGCGACATAGGGTGCTCCGGCGCCGGTGGCCACCACGCCCGCCGTGCTGGCGGTGTTCACGACGGAGCCGGCCCCGTGGGCGAGCATCGCGGGGAGCTGATGCCGCAGACAGTTCCACAGGCCGCGCACGTTCACGTCCATCACCTGGTCGAAGACCGCGTCCTCGGTCTCGTGCAGGTCGGTGCCGGCCGTCCCCCAGCCGGCGTTGTTGAAGGCCACGTCCAGCCGTCCGAAGGTGTCCACCGCCGCTGTCACCACGCGGTGTACGTCCTCGGAGCGGGTGACATCGCCCGGTGCCGCGAGGGCACGGCCCCCCTCGGCGGTGATCCCTTCGACGATCTTCCCCAGCTCCTCCTCACGTCGCGCCATGAGCACGACGGCTGCCCCTTCCGCGGCGAACAGGCGGGCCGCCGCCGCCCCGATACCGCTGGAAGCCCCGGTGATCATGGCGACCCTGCCGCTCAGCAGACCGCCGGCTCTACCCGTAATCTCGTTCATGTCCGTACCCCCTGTTGACGGAGAAGAAAAAGCTCTGTGGGCCCGATCGGGCCTATGCCGGTACGAGGCGCGTGGTCGCAGGGGCCCAGAAGGCGCCGGCGGCGGCTTCGGCGTCGACGGTGCGCAGCATCGCCTCGTCGATCGCGTGCAGGGAGTCCACGAGGTGTCGCACGCCCGCCTCCCTCATCAGCTGGCGCTGATGGCTGTGCTCGAAGGCACTGGGGTGGCCGATGAACGGAACGCCGAGCTCCTTGGCGCTCTCGGCCACGCGAGCCACGTCGTCGATGAACACCACCTGGTCGTAGGCGAGTCCGAAGGTCTCGGTCGTGATCTCGCGGATGCCGGGGCGGAAGTCGTTGGTGCAGACGTATCCCGGACCGTCGAAGAGGTGGGCCCACTCCCCCAGGAATCGGTCGAAGTGCTCCCTGCCGAGCCCTCCGTAGCAGATCGTGTTCAGCCCGAGGCCTCGCAGGCGGCGCACGAGGTCGACGGCACCGTCGACCAGCCGTACCGGGTCGTCGCACAGGTAGGCGTCACGCTCCACGAAGTAGGCGTCCAGGGCCTCCTGCGCCGTCATCGGCACGCTCACCACGCCGGCCATGTAGGCGCTTGCCACCTGCTGGGGCTGGGAGAAGACGTGCCGTTCCACCTCGGCGGTGTAGACACCGCCACGGCTGACTATGAAGTTGTGGATGACCGGGCTGAAGGTGTCGTTCAGCAACACGCCGTCGATGTTGAGCGCGGCGAGGCGCAGCTGTCGAAGTCCTGAGGACACGAGGGATCTCCTGAGTCGGTCGGGGCGAGGACGGTGCGAGAGATCGTGCGAGAGAGAGGCGGGGCGTCACCGCGGTCAGCCGAGACGGTTCACGTCCAGGTCGATGGAGTCTACGATCCGTCCCGCAGCGATGCTGGGGAGAAGGAGCTTCCACATGGCCACGGTCCGTTCCGGCAGGTCCTGGCGCGCGCTCACGGCGTTCGAGTACATCTGCATCCCGGTGCACGCGCTGACGAGGAACTCGGAGAGCTGCTTGACGTCGACGGACTCCCGGAGCTCACCGTCGTACTGGGCCTCCCGCAGCGTCACTTCGAGGATCTGGGACCAGTCCGTGTACGGCGTCGCGTCGCGCACGCCGGTGCCGTCCTGTTCGTTGGTGAGACGGACACCCGCGCGCAGGAGAACGTCGCTCTGGATCTGCCAGGCCCATACGAACGTCGTGTCGACGATGCGCTGCAAGCCGTGCGAGCCCAGCCGGGGAATGACCGTCTCGGGTTGCGCGCTCATCACCGCGCGCGCCAGGTCTTCCTTCGACTTGAAGTGGAAGTACATCGCACCCTGGGAGACCCCGGCCCGCTTCATGATCTTGCTGATGCTGGCACCGCTGAACCCGTACTCGTCGAAGACCTCCGCGGCCCCCATGACAATGGCTTCCCGCGTCTTCAACGCACGGTCCTGCTGCGGCCTGGCCATGGATCCCGGCCTCCCTCTCGACAAAAAAAAAGAACGACCATATTTTATAGCCCGTCCCCCATCGACCGGTAGGGGGTCCTGGGGGGGAACCCCACACGCACGCCCTAGGGGAGAGGCATGCTGTCAACCACCACGGAACTTCAGGCAAGACCGGCGCTGACCACGACGGTGGCCAGGGAGTACGTCCACCGGGCGGCCCTGTCGGAAGTGTTCCTCACCGGCTGGAACATGGCGGGCCGCGACACCTACAAGGTCACCGCTCAGTGGCCCCGCAGCCACAGTTTCTACGTCCCGGAGCACGGGATGCACGACCCCCTGCTGCTCTGCGAAACGATCCGGCAGGCCAGCACCCTGCTGGCACACGTCGGTTACCACGTCCCGTTCGGGCACAGCCTCTCGTGGTCGCGCCTGCAGTTCGCCGTCAACCCGCAGGCTCTGCGCATCGAGGGCACACCGGCGGACGTCGAGCTGCACGTGACCTGTTCGGACATCCGGTACCACCGCGCGATACCCGTCACGATGTCCATGCACATGGAAGCCGTCCGCCGCGGTTCTCTGCTGGCCATGGCCAGTGTGCGCTTCGGCAGCCACTCCCCCGCCGTCTACCAGCGACTGCGCGCGGGCCGGGGCGAGGTCGGCGAGATCTTCGCGCGGGCGCCGCAGCCGCCGGAGCCGGTCTCACGGAGCACCGTCGGCCGCCTGCGCAAGCAGGACATCGTGCTCGCTCCGACCCCGGACCGCCGGCGCTGGCAACTCCGCGTGGACACCAGTCATCCGGTTCTCTTCGACCACGCTCTCGACCACGTTCCCGGTATGTTGCTCCTGGAGTCGGTACGGCAGGCGGGACACGCCATGCAGCCGTCGAGCGCCGGTGCGGTGATGCCCGTCTCGATGGACGTCTCGTTCAACCGCTACGTCGAGTTCGACGAACCGTGTTGGATCGAGGCCGAACCGGTGGACACCGCGTCGTCGGACGGCAGCCGCCGAACGATTCGCGTCAACGCGGTTCAGGGGGGTGCCTTCGCGCTCAGCGCGAGCGCGGAGCTGGCGGACGTGGCCTCGCTCTGATGAAGAGCCTTTCACCCGGAGCATCGGGTGAAGGAAGGGGAGGGGAAGGGGAGGGGGAAGCCATGTGAGGGTGCAGGGCGGCCGGTGCCTGCCAGGGGGACCGGCATCGACCGGAACCCAGTGAGCCACCACTGAGGTCCACGGTCGTTTTCATACCGCCCGTCGAGTTGCCAACTCGACGGGCGAAGGCCCGTTCCGGGAGCCACCCCAGAGACGCGCGATGTCAGGTTCTGCCAGAACCGTGAAGCCGCCGCACAGCGGCTCCTTCATGCCTCCTGCCAGGAGACCACTTCATGATGAACCAAAGTTCTGTAATTCTCCAGCCCCTTGCACACCTTTCCGAAACGGAAAGTTGCGTTAACGGCCATTCTTCACCCCAAAAATCCAGCCACTCCGGGGCTGCAACGGACCGTTCCACGCCCGCCCCCCTCCCTCGCGGGCGGGTCAAGGTGCCGATGCGACTCGTCGAGTCCCCTCACTACGCCGACGCGGCTCTGAGCGTCTACATGAAGGTCAAAGCACTCGGGCTGCGCCCGGAGGGCTGTACCGCGGGCGTGGCCACCCTCGCGTCGTACCTCGGTGTCTCCCCCTCGACCGTGCAACGCGGCCTCGCGCAACTGCGAGCCGTCGCTCCCGACGGCGTGGTCGAGCTTCCCGACAGCCGGCGCCGATCCCTCCCGGGCGGTTGCGGAACCACCGCACGCCGCCGGGTCCGTCCACTGCACCCCACCGAACGGTTCATCTGGCTGCCCGTCGCGGCGAGTGAACACCTGCGGCCCCGGTTGCTACGCGCGTACGCCGTCATCGCCTACGCGGTCGTGCGCGGCATCCCTCTGACCGAGGGGGTCCTCGCAGACTTCCTGCGCCATCACTCCGGCCGACGCGCCGGCCAGGCCCTCACCGCCGAAGCGGCGGGCCGCATCGTCGACGAACTGGCGGCGTCCGGCTGGATCAGCGTCCATCGGCGAGCCGGGTCCAGGGGTCGCCACCTCTTCCTCGTCCATGACCAACAGGCCCCCCTGTCCTCTGTTCTTGATGACCGGTCAGGTCCCCAACCTGATGCGCGTTCGCTCGCGAACAAGGAAGACCTGAGGATTGACCGACCCGAGAACGACGCGATGCCTGTGTCACCCGCCGTAGGCGAAGTACCGGTGGACAAGGCTGTGGACAACCGCCTCGCAGCAGCGCGCCCCACCGAGGCACCGGGTGATCACGCGCTGCGCGCGGGCGGCACAGCTCCGGCTCCCTCCCCCACGACTCACAGCGACGGCAAGAGCCCTTACAGGGGCCCGCAGCTGACGTTCAGCCCACGGCTGCACACCGTCCTGGAGCCGGTCCGCTTCCTGCTCACGGGGGTCGGCGCCTACGTGCAGCGGCGCATCGGCCAGGAGATCGCCCGCCAGCTCGACGACGGCACCGAGGTCCGGCGTCTGCAGGCCCGGCTCGCCCACCGCCTCGCCCGGACCCTCGTCGCAGACATCCGGGACCCCGGCCGCTGGCTGCTGGGCGTCGCACTCCGCCGCTGGGGCTGCGCCGACCCGGACTGCGAGGCGGGCGTGCTCTGGTCGACGGGCGCCGAGTGCCGGGCCTGCCGGGAGGTGATCGCCGAGCGCGCGGCGCATCGCCGGTGCACCCCGCCGCCCACCGCACCAGCCACCACACCCTCCCCCACCAGACCGGCCGCCGAGGTCCGGCTACGCGTCGTGGAGTGCTGCCCGGAGTGCGAACGGCCCCACCACCCCGGCAACTCGGGGCTGTGCGCGGAATGCCGGCCCCGCCCCGGGCTCACCCCGGTCCCCGGGCCACCGGCGGCGATCGGTATCGCCTGCCGGGGCCGCGAGGGAACCTGCGGACGCCCGGCCCCGCGCGGTCTGTGCTGGCGCTGCCGCGCCGAGGAGAGAGCCCGGTTGCCCGAGGACGCCGACGCGCGCGTTCCGGCGGGCACGTCATGAGCCCCGCACCGCCCACGACGGGCATGCGCATCGCGGAACTCGGCCGCACCTGTGGCGTGTCCACGCCCACCATCAAGTACTACATCCGCGAGGGCCTGCTTCCCGCAGGCCGCCTCACCAGCAGCAACCAGGCCCGCTACACCGAGGAGCACGTCCACCGGCTGCGTCTGATCCGGGCTCTGCTCGAGCTCGGCGGCCTGTCCGTGACGAAGGTCCGGGCCATCGTGACCGTGCTGGACGGTGAGTCCGACCTGTCATGCCGGGGCAGGGGGACCGCCAGGCTGGACGCACTGGAGGTGCTGGCGGCCCCCGCCCCGCAGGATGGACCACTCGCGATCCTCACGGCGAACCCCCGCACCCTGGCCCTGGTCTACGCACTCGCCGAGCGCCGTAGCTGGCACGCGCCCGCCGACGGCCCCGAGTTCGCACGGGTGGTCGAGATCCTGGACACCCTGGGCGAACTGGACGAGCACCACTTCGCCGACCGGATCGACGCGTACGCCGACGCAGCGGAGCAGGCGGCGACGACCGACGCGGAGCTGCTGCACTCCTCCACCAACGGGACGGGCCCGGCGGAGCGCCTGGTCGTTGCGGCCGTCCTGGGCGACCAACTGCTGTCGGCGCTGCGCCGACTGGCCCGTACGACAGCTACGACAGCTACGACAGCTACGACAGGATGATGCACCGCACCGGCCACCGACGGGCAAGGGGAGGGAGCCGCCCGCCGGGCAGCCCCCTCCCCCACGCTTCGGGTCGGCGCGCCTACGAGCGGCTCACCAGCTCCCGCTCGTGCACGTGCTCCGCACCCTGAGCGGACTGCTCCGCGGAGTCTGAGACGGGGTCGGAAGCAGGGAAGAGGGCACGGTCCCCGTCGGCGGCGCTCGCGAACTCGGGCAGGTAGCCGTCCTTGACCGCCTTCTTCTCCTTCCACAGGTGGAAGAGGGCGGCGGCGAGGATGGCGGTGCCGATGAGGTTGGCGACGAAGTGCCACCACACGCGGTACGTGACGAGGGCCGGGCCCGGGTCGATGGCGCCGAACCAGGTGGACAGGCCGATGGCGCGGCTGGCGCCGAGCGCGACCGACAGGGTCAGCACGATGTGCTCGATGCCGTGGATCCCCTGCATCCAGACGCCCATCTTGGCCCACTTGCGGGACTTGAGGGCGCCGGTGGCGCGGCGGGTGATCTGAACGATGCCGACGAGTCCGGCGAGGAAGATGAAGTTGCCGGTGAGGTGCAGGATCTCCATGCCGAGGGCGGGCTTGGTCGGGTCGATCTGGCCCATGCCCCGCGCGATGCTGTTCGCCCACGGAGTCATCCAGGCGGGAGAGTACGGGTTCGCCACCCAGTAGCCGGCCTGGACGACGTGCTCCTGGAAGTGCCCGATCTGGCCGACGACGCCGAGACCGATGACGGCGACCGAGGTCCTGAACAGCCAGGGCCGCACCGGCCCTCGGTTGGCGTACGCGACCACGACGACGGCAGCCCACATGACAACGGCCCATCCGATGAACAGGACAGCACCCCAGCTGTCCAGGGAGGAAACCGCCCCTCCCATGTCGTGGCCTCCGTGGCCTCCGTGCGGGTGGTCCATGGGCACCATGAATGGGCTCCTTGTCGGGATCTCAGGTCGGCGTGTCGTACATGACGGTTCTGTCACGCTACGGATCCCGGTTCGGGGCGAGCCACTTCCAGAGTGCTGACTTTCCTGGGCCCGGCGGGGAGGAGCCTTCCGGGTCGTCACGACGTGATGGCCCGTAAGCAGCTCAGGTCGCCGGCGGCGCGTCGCGGGTGGCGCTGGAGGAGGACTCGTCGAGCGTTTCCCGTGAGGCGCGGGATGAGGTCGGCTACGCCCCTAGATGGGGGACGGTCTGATGCCCGCGTGCGGGCGGTGCTGTTCGCACCGCTGCGACGGAAGAACGTGCACACCACGACAGGCGCGCCCCACTGGACCAATCACCTGAAGGTGCAGCGAGTGCCGATCCGGCCCTGCCGCGTGGTCGGTGCTTCCCCTACGGTCGAGGCCGAACGGCTCGTCCGAGTCGTTCCGCAGCCACAGGGACACAGCGGAAAGGCCGGCACGGAATGGGCGAGGACTGGATAGAGAACGCCGTCTGTCGGACGGCCGACGCCGAGGACCTTTTTGTGCAAGGACCGGCCCAGAATCAGGCCAAGGCCATCTGCACCGGCTGCTCCGTCCGCACCCGCTGCCTCGCCTACGCCCTCGACAACCGGATCGAACACGGAATCTGGGGCGGAACGACCGAACGGGAACGCCGGAGGCTGCTGAGGCGCAAGCCTGCCGTCGCCTCTTTCGGCCTGTCCTGACCGCACGGCTCCGACCCGGACCGAGCGCTGAAGTAGCTCACCGACAGCAGGGGCCTCGTTCTCGACCGAAGAGTGCGGAAAACTCACAGCAGCACCTCAGCGGGAGCACTGGGCGCCGGACTCGCCGGCAACTGCCCGATCCGCTCATCCATGGCAGCCGCAGCGGGGTCCTCAGCGCCGAGCATACGAAGGACGCCACGGCCTGGTGGTCGTTCCCCGGCACCGATGAACCGACGAAGCGACGACCGACGAACACGCGGTCAGACGGTCCCGTGATCCGACGACAACGTACTTTCGCATCCTCGTTCCACCATCATCGAGCAGCTCAGGTGCACCATGCACGTGATCACTCTCGGTCCATCCTGTACGAGTGTGGTGGTCCGGATGCCCACAGACGTCAGTGCGGCGGGTGGCAACCGGCGTGGGAAGGCACGTACCCGGGGGGGGCATGCGACGCGCCGCCACGTGCCCGAGCCCTGCTGGGCGGGCCGTTGTCGCTCGCCGTACAGGGACCCTCTCGCCCCGTACACGGGCGCAGTCGGCGGCCGCCAGGGCTCCGGCGGTGACGACGGTCGCGGGCACGCACGACATCCGCTGTTCCCGGAGACTGTCCGTCCTGCCCGCCGGGACGCCTCGGGCAGGGACCGAAGGGACTCGGAGAACCGGTCTAGGCGACCGTCGTCTCGGATCCCCGCTGAGACCGGGTGGTCTTGCTGCCGACCTGGCCTGGCCTGATCGTCCGTGGGTCGACCGCTTCGCCGGGCGCACCCGCGCGGTACAGCCCGTTGGGCTCTGCGTCCCGGTCGTGGGGCAGCAGGTAGAAGACCCGTCGTTTCTGCAGTCCGCTGTCGGGGTCGGCCTCGGCGCTTTCGCTGAGCTCGGCGAAGCCGATCATGCGTCCGTCGCGGTGGTAGCGGGGCTTCCCCCGGCGGCGGGGGGTCTTGTCGAGGGCTTGGCGTACGTAGTCGAGCTCTTCAGGGTCTTCCAGCCACACCACTTTGTCCTCGTGGGTGAGGTCGCCTGCCGTCAGTAGCGAACTCATGGCCTGGGTCCCTTCTCGGTCATCTCGGCCCACGGGGGGCCCGGTGTCCTCCACGCCGTGCTCGGCGCCGGTGGCGATATGGGGCCGGCCGTCACGGGGCCCGGCACTGTGGTGGCTCGGCTCATTCCTCTTCCATGGTATGTGTGTCGGTCGTTCTCGGGGAGCACGCATTCCGGCCTCACCGTGAGGCCTACCCGTCTGCGCCGCGGCGGGGCGGCTCGTCGTCTGCCAGGAGAGCGAGCCCGGGATAGAACTTCTGTCCGTTGGAGCGGAGCATCTCGCCGGGCGAGGCGACGCCCACTTCGGCTCTGATCCGTGTGGCGAACGCGCGGGTGGTGGCGGGGCGCAGTCCTTCGCCGTCCTGACACCACATGCTGTAGGCGCGGTACAGGGCTCCCTGCTCGACTTTCAGATCGCGGGGTTCCTCCAGGTCGCCGCCGGTGGTGCAGCACTCGGAGAGGAAACGTCCGATGTGGTCTTCGGTCGTGGCGTATGCCTGGGTCGCGGTGCGGACCACGCTCGGGCCGGTCAGCGGCGGTTTGGTGGCCAAGTAGGCCTTGGCTCCCTGGATCATCCAGTGGAGGATGCCGGGTCCTTCGTCGTGGACGAGGATTTCGGCGAGGTTGTCGATCTTGCGGTGGTCGGGGACAACGCGTTCGAAGGGGATGAGCCGGATCCGCCGCCAGAAGGCGTGCCCACCGGTGCCGACCTCGGGACGGTGGTTTCCGAGCAGCCACAGCTTGTGTGTGGGTTCGAAGCTGAAGAAGTCCTGTCGCATGCGACGGGCCTTGAGGCGGTCTCCGCCGGTGAGGAGTTTGACGCGGGCCTCGTCGAACTTGTCGTGCGGCTTCAGTTCACTGCACACGAACAGCCGACGGCCGTGCAGCTCGGTCAGCTCCGTGGAGTGCTCATTGAACTTTCCCCGTTCCATGAGGAAGCCGGGAGGCGCGACGTCGGCGTAGTCGCCGAGGATCTTGATGACGACGTCGAGGAGTGCCGACTTGCCGTTGGCTCCGACTCCGTAGAGGAAGGGCAGGACCTGTCCGCCGACGTCGCCGGTGATGGAGTAGCCGAGCAGAAGGTGCAGAAAGTTGATCATTTCCTTGCCCCGGTCGTCTTCGCCGAAGGTCTGGGCGAGGAAGTTGTGGAACCGGGGTGTAGGCATGGCTTCCGGTGCGAGGTACGTGGCTCGCGAGTGCAGGTCTCGGGTGGGGTCCGGTTTGTGGAGTTCACCGGTGCGCAGGTCCACGACGCCTGCCGGGGTGCACAGGGCGTATTTGTCGCCGTCGAGGCTGTCGGGGTCGAGAGCGAGTTCGGGTGAGGCCTTGGCCTGGGTCAGCATGGCCTTCACGCCGGAGGTGGACATGGCGCGCTTGCGGTGCTGGGTGAGTTCGCGGTCGGTGAAGACGCCCCGGGGGTCGGTGGTGGGGAGTTCCTCGGCCATGTCCCCCGCGGCCCAGATGGCGGCCTTCTCCCCGCCGGTCCGCTTCCAGCGGTACTCGTCCCAGACGTACCAGCCCAGCCCTTCTACGTGGCGGAACCGGTCGTGGTAGAGGTGGGCGAAGAGTTTGGCGTTGCCACGGTCGCTGAGGTTGCCCAGTACCCCGGACTGGACGAAGTCGGAGGAGCCTGTCGAGGCGGCTCCCCCGTTCTTGTGCTGGGGAGGAACCCGTTTCGCGGGTGCGGCAACGGGTTCGTCGCCGAACGCGGCGAGCTGTTCGGCCGCCGCTTGGGCGTTGAACCCGGTGCTTCCGGCGCTGCTCATGTGCGTTCCTCGAGTCGGATGGGTCGGGCGCTGCCGGCACGCATGCCGGTCTCGACGATGTGGGCGTTTCTGCGGGGCTGATGAGGTCGGGCGCGCGCCGCGATTTCGAGAAGCAACTGGCGGGTCTCGGCGTCGCTGAGATGGCCGCCCTGCACGAGTCCGCCGGCGGTGAAGGCGGCCCGGTTGAGCTTCTCGCTGAAGGCTGCTCCTTCGGGGATGGCGGCGCAGGCCTCGATGTTGCTGAGCAGAGTGGCGAGGATGCGCGGGCCGTCTCCGGTGCGAGGGGGTGAGGCAGGGGGGCTTGTCGGCGGTGGTGTATCTGCCCGGTGCCCGGTGCGGGTGAGTTCAGCGACCAGCCACAGGGGCAGCGGAGCGGGGGTGCGGGCTCCGGGCAGGGCTTCGTAGGCACCGGCTGTCGTGCGTGTGCCGGGCGCGACGATGTATCCGTTGGCGGCTCGGATGTCGACCTGCCAGGCGAAGGCGGTCCGGTTGCTGGAGCCACTGGAAGACGTGAACGGGGGTCCGATGCGGGGCGCGCGGTACCAGATGTGCATACCGCCGGACGGCGTTCGCACGCGCAGGGTCGAGGTGTCCGTGCAGGGGTTGGGCCTTCGCCGGTAGGCGGCCAGCAGGGCGAGAGTGTCGAAGCCGCTGCTGAGGCCGGTCAGATCGACGGAGTCGTGGATGGCGATTCCGGGGAGAAGACGTGATCGCTCCGGCAGGCAGGTGGTGTGGGCGTCCACGTCAAGGATGATCAGGCGGGAGGGCCCGCAGGCGACTCCGATCCCGAATCGGGGCTGAGTAGCCCACCACTGCTGGACGGCGTCGAGGTCGGTGGTGGCAGCGTGGAAGCCGTGGCACCAGCCGAGTCTCGCGTGGCAGGGGCAGTCTCGGGCCTGATGAGTTCCCGCTGCGCATGCTTCGCAGTTGGGGGCGGGTGTCTTGGCGCCAGGAGCCAGAGGGTGCACTGCAAACCCATGTCGGACCATCCAGGTCGCGACATCCACCGGACGGACGGGCACTGGCTCTTCCTTGATGGTGCGTTGAAGGCGTTCGCAGGGACTGAAGGGACTGAAGATTCCCTATTGCGGATGCTAGCGCAGCGTCACGCCTGACTCGCGCATGACGTCACCGGTCTTTCGGAACTGGGTCCCTTCGGTCCCTTCCGTCGCTCTTCGGCCGCTGGAACAGAGGGGCGCGACGCCGTGAGGGCGCATGTCGGTGCGCCCCCTCCCCCGGACACCCTCCCCCTGCTCCAGGGGCTGATGCCGGTCCAGCCCCCTTCGGTCCCTGTCGCTTCAGTCACTGCATAAACCTGCAGGTCAGGGGGCTGGGCTGGGCTGAGCAGGGACTGGAGGGACTCAAATCTCTAGTTATGAGCCACTCAGAGCACAAGGACTTACATACGCCCGCGCATACACGCACGCACGTAAAGGCTGGAAACAGCAAATTTGAGTCCCTCCAGTCCCTGGGTCCCTCTCCACACGCTTCTGACCTGCTGGTTTTCGGAGGGACTGAAATGGGAGGGACCGATCGCCGAGAAGGGCACGGTAGGGACCGAACGCTGAGGGGGGTGAGCGACCTGCTCCCAGGAGGAGGGACGCAAAACGCCTGGCTCCCCCAGCAGTTCTCATGCCGGGGGGCCAGAAGCTCTGTACAGGAAGCCGGGCTACAGCTCGAACTCCAGGTGCTCCACGTCGGTGAAGCGGACCTCCTCCAGAGAGCCGGCGCGGCGGCCGCCGTCCTGGAAGTACACCTCCTTGAGCGCCTCCGCGGCGATCTCCCGCAGCTCGTCATCGCCGGCGTCGGCGTCCTGCGCGTCGAAGAGGCGGGCGGCGTAGACGGGGGGCAGGGCGATGGTCAGATGCCGGATGCGGTCCTGGTCGGTGGTCCCGATCGGTGCGGTGTAGCCCATGCGGGCGCGGGTGTCGATGATGATGCCGGCCGTGGACGCCGCCTTCTGGCGGGCCCTGGCCCTGATCTGAGGCTGCCAGCGCTTCTTCACCTCGCGCTCCAGGCGCGCGGCGAGGTGGGCGCGGGGCTTCTTGGCCGTGCCCACCACGTACCGCTCCACCTGCCGCTGGGAGATGCCGAGGAGAACGGCGACCGCCTTGGTGCCGCCGAGCTTCTTGACCAGATACCGCATCTGCGCGCCCGCGCTCTTGGGCGCCGGACGGGTGAAGGTTCTTTCCACGGCCTTGTCCAGGCTGTCCCCGAACTTGCTCATCGCCCACTCCTACTCGCCGTTGTCGGCGTCGGTGACGGTACCGTCCTTGATGTACCGGGCCAGGTTGAGGTCCGGGGCGTCGAACTTCTCGCGGACTTCCTCTCCCCACAGGACGGTCTGGGTGCCCTCGTGCTTGACCAGGCCGGGGTTGATGCCGAGCTTGAAGCCGCCGGGCAGCGGCTTGCCCTCCCGGTAGGGCAGGAAGTCCAGCGGACTCTCGCCGTCGGCCGCGTAGACGACGCAGTCGGACAGGATGGCGATCGGGTACTGCCCGGTGAACGACGCGTGCTTGACGATCTTCCGGTGCAGGTTGATCCGGGTACGGGCGATGACCGCCGCCCGGATGTCCGGCCGCCACGTCGGACGGGACAGGGCGCGCCACGGCTCGCCCGGCCTCCAGCCCTCCCCGCGCGGCCGTTCGCGCAGCTTGCCCAGGCCGCCCTTGACCGTCGCCTTGACCGCCGAGACGACGAGTCCCAGTTCCGGGTCACGGGCCTTGTAGCCGTTCATCGCCGTGAGGAAGTCGGCCGGCGACAGGTCGGTGTCGACGCCGAGGTCGGCCATCGTGGCGAGGTAGGCGTCGCGGAGCCGATTGTACCAGCCGTCCAGGTAGCGGCCGTTCTCACGCCGCACCCACGCCTCCACCGGCCGCACCGCGTAGCCGAGCTCCACCGCGTACGCCACGGTGGGCGTCGCGTACCAGGCCGGCCCTTCCGGGCGCTCGCCCTTCGGCGTGAACGGAGAGGGCAGCAGGCCGCCGTCCAGCTCCACCCACTCCTTGCCGACCTTCACGCGGGACAGGTCGACGTGGGACAGGTCGACCAGCCACGAGCCGGGCAGCTTGGGGTCGAACACAGGGTTCTTGACGTGCGTCGCCTCGCCGAGGCCGACGTTCAGACCGTTGGCGCCGGCGGCGAAGGCCATGTTGACGTCGATGCCGACGAGGTGGCGCAGGGTGCACTCGGCATCGGTCATCGGCCGTGCCCAGTCGTACGCCTCCTCGAACAGCTTCTCGCCGGGGCCGCGCACGTGGAACCGGGGCAGGTCCTTGAGGACCGGGTGGCCGTCGGGGACCTCGCACGGCGGCCAGTTCATCGGGTCGATGGCGTCCTTGCCCAGCGAGCCGGGGTTGTGCTCGGAGTGCCGCTTGCCGTCGGCGTCCGGCTCGGAGGCGCGCGTCGGCGGGTGCAGGGCGGTCATCAGTTCCAGACCGGTCACGGCGGTCGAGCCGCGCGGCGTCATCACCCGGGAGGCGTACACGCCCAGGACGCGGGCGAGTTCCGCCGGCGGGAGCTGCCCGGCCTCGCCCCAGTGCCGCGTGTCCAGCGCGTTCCACGACGGGATGCACAGCTGCACGCAGGCCCGCTCCGAGCCGGTCGCGGGACGGTAGATCCGCGCCCACGGCCCGAACCCGCGCTTGGTCAGCTTCCACTCCGCGCGGGCCAGCTGCCTGATGACCGTGTGGCGCTCCGGCAGACGCCCGGCGAGACGCTCCTCCTCCGTGAGCGTTGCGGGCAGGCCGTAGCGCTCCAGGGCGGTCTCGGTGAGCACGATCAGCGGGTCGGCGTCCTTGCCCGGACCGGCGAGCTTCGGCGCCCCGAGCTTCGCCTCGCGCAGCGTCCAGTCGACCAGGGCCGGGATGCTCTTGGCGGGCACGTCCAGGACCAGGCCGCCGGTGCAGTACGCCAACGCCTTCCCGTCCTCGACGTCCACGACCGCGAGCGGTCCGTTCTCGAACCGCGGATCGGTGCCGGGTGCCGGGGTGCCGGCCGGGGCCGCCTTCTTCGCACCCGTGCGGGGTGACGTCGACGACGTCCTGGTGGTGCGCGCCGGACGCGGCGCGGCCGCCGGAGCAGCGGCGACCGGGGCGGGGTTCTCGGGTGCGGTCACGTCCGCGACCTCAGGCGCCGGACCTGTGGAGGGAGTTCGCGTTTCTTCCGGATCGGATGCGGCGGTGAACGGGGCCGGCACGGCGGCGTCCTGGACGGGCGCGGCCACGTCGGCACCGGCGGCGGGGTAGAGCTCCGCGAGCTTGTCCAGCAGCCGGGCGTATGCGTCGCGTTCGGGCGGGCGGGGCTCGGTCTTGCCCGCCTCCCAGCCGGACACCGTGGCCCGGCGCACCTTAAGGGCGGTGGCCACTTCGTCGATCGTCAGGCCGTGTGAGACGCGCAGTCGCTTGCGCTCCGCCGGCAGCGGGAGTGTGGCGCGAGACGCGAGCAGAGCATCGACCGCGTCGAACAACTCGGACATGGAACACCTCCTGACGAGGAGCCTACCTCGTAAAACGTATGAATCGCGTACGTTCAACGTACATATCGCGTACGTCTGCTATTGGTAGGCGACTCGTCCGGCACGCAGTCGTTCCTGGCAGCCAGCTGGTCACCCATGACAACAGCCACTCCGGCGCGGGCTCTCTCTCATCAGGCATGTCCCCCTGCGGACAGCACGGGCCTCAAAGACGAGGCGGCCGAGTACGCCCCGAGCCGCCGGCCTCTCCGCTCTGGCCGCCACGGCCGAAGCCCAGCCCGCTCACCGACGCACAACACCAGCGCAACCGCGAGCTCCTGGTGCTCGTGCAGCGCACCACCCGACCCCGCTCCCCTCGCTGCACAGAGACCCTGGCGGACGCCGGCTGATGGACACCAAGCACTGCGCCGTCGACGGATGGGTCGACGCGATACCCGCCCTCCGGCTCGCACGGCCTTCGCCCTGGTGGTCCTGGACACCGCACCGGTCCCGATCCTGCGAGACATCGTGACGGACCGGTACGGCGACTACGTCGTCATCCTCGACGCCGACACGGATGCCGTGCCTGTCTGCACATGCTCGGGCGGTGGGTCGGCCTGGCGGACACCTCCGACGCCATCGCCACCCTGATCGCCGACAGCCTGCGGACGCGCCGCCGACTCCAGGCCAACCAGACCCTCGCCGCCACCGGCCACCGCCTCCCCCGCAGGGGCCGGGCCCCGCGGCATCGCCTCCCGCCCTACGGCGACGAGTTGGCGGCCCGCACCCACTGCCCCGCCGACCAGCACGACCGGCCCCTGGCCCGACCTGCACCACCAGCCCGTCCTGTCCGTATGGACGGACAGGACCTCGAAGCCGCCGTCTCCATCGGCGCCGCCTCCACCGAACTCTCCCGCCTCATTCGCGGCGCCGATGTCGCCAGGCAGGGGCACAACAGGCGCACCGGCAACGACCGCCTCGTACGACGCCGACGACCACCAGCGGTTCATCGACCCGGACGAGGCCGACGCCGTCGACCTTCCGGCAGCCGCCGTCGAAGGAATCCGCACCCCCGACCGCCCCCACCCTGCACGAGACAGCCGGCGGCCCCGGCTCTGGACCACCGACCAGGATCCGACGAAGCCTGGTTACCTCCAAGCCCTCGGCGGCCTGCACATCGTCGACGTGCCCCCCGGACGCCGAACGAGGGCGCCACACACTCATTTTCCTCCTCGGACACCCCCACCGACGGGTCGCCACCCTCCACGCCGCAGCCCTCTACGTAGAACGCGCTCACGACTGGACCCGACCCGCCGGTGCCTCTACCCGGGTGACGACCAGGACGAGGTAATCCCCCGTATCCCCGGGTCGTCGTCCGCATCCACGCCACTGCCACTGCCACGGCACCTGGGGGCCTCCCCCGGGCCCGTCCTGCGAACTCGGCGCCGTCTCGATCACCGCCATGCGGCACCCCGTCCTCGTTTCAGGCCCCTGTCGTGCTGCAGGCGGCGCATCTGTACCGGGTTGCACGAGGTCGCGGCTGCTCGTAGTTCCCGGCAGCCGAGGTGCCCGACCTATCACGGCGTGATAAGTCGACGTGTCTGCTGTAGCTGGTGAGGGGTTATCACGGCGTGATACCCCACCAGAAGTTCGTAACCTTGGTTACGTGTTGATGGCTGAAGATGATCTGAACCGTTAGTAGAGTGACGGTCATGACGTCACCTGAAACGGGCGGCGACCGGCTGAAGGTCGTCACCAAGCTCACGAGCAGCCTCCGACAGGAACTCAAAGTCCGAGCTGCCATCCATGGCCTCGACATGCAAAACGCTGTCGAAGCAGGCATCGACGCCTGGCGCGCCCTTGGCTCGAACCTCGCGCCCGTCGACACCGCCGGAGCAGAGACCTACTCCACCTTCCTCCCCGACGGTCTGTGGGATGGCTTCCGCGACGACTGCAAGAACCGCGGCGTCTCCCTCACCCAGGGAGTCGCTCAAGCCATCACTCTCTGGCTCGACAACAACCCCGTCCCTGAGGTCAAACGACCCGAGACAGTCCGCCGCATCGTCGTCTGCAATCAGAAAGGCGGCGTCGGCAAGACCGCCATGACCGCCGGTCTCGGCGAAGCCCTCGCCGAAGACCCCGCCGCGCTCGCACCTGTCCGAGTCTCCAAGCATTTCGCCGCACTGCTTGAAGAAGACGACCGGCCCGAGGACCCGCTCGCCCTGGAAGACCTCCCCGGTCTCGGACAGCGCGTCCTCCTCGTCGACTTCGACCCACAGAGTCACCTCACCAAGCAACTCGGTCATGAACCGCTCCCCATGAACGGGGACTCCCTCACCAATCACATGGCCGGCGAAGGCAAGGGGGAGCTGACCGACCTCATCGTTGCCGTCGACGAAGAGCGTTTCGGCGACAGGCTCCACCTCCTGCCCGCCTGCACCGACGCCTTCCTCCTCGACGTCCGCCTCGCATCCGTACGAGCCCGCGAAGCCGCCCTCGAGCGCGCACTGCGTACCGTCGAAGCCGACTACGACGTCATCCTGATCGACTGCCCGCCCAGCCTCGGACTCAGCATGGACGCCGCCTCCTACTACGGGCGCCGCCGGGACAACGAAGCAGCCGGCAACTCGGGCGTCCTCATCGTCGTCCAGGCCGAGGACAGCAGCGCTGACGCCTACGGCCTGCTCACCTCCCAGATCGAAGACATGCGAGGCGACCTCGCCCTCGACATCGACTACCTCGGCCTCGTCGTCAACCACTACGACGCCCGCCGCGGTTACATCGCCACCTCCTCCCTCCAGTCCTGGATGGACATAAAGGATCCCCGCGTCGTCGGAGTCATCGGAGACCTCAAGGAGCAGAAGGAAGCCGTCCGGGCCAAGCGCCCCCTCCTCGCCTACGCACCCCGCTGCGAGCAGTCCGTCGCCCTCCGAGCCCTCGCACGGGAGATCAGCAAGTGAGTAAGGCCAAGAACCTCGGCGCTGGCGCGTCCTTCGCCCAGGCCCGTCCCATCAGCGCCCGACGTGCAGCGATCGGAGCCGCTACGGGCGCACCCACCGAAGGCGTTCCGGACCCCAGCGAGCTTGCGCTCGACCTCATCAGCCAGAACCCTGACAACCCTCGCGAGGAGCTTCGCGATCTTGAGGGCCTGGCCGACAGCATCCGCGAGATCGGCCTCGTCAACTCCATCACTGTCGCCACCCTCGACTCCTATCTGGCCGAGCGGCCCGATCGAGCCGACGACGTGGACGAAGGCGCCCGGTACATCGTCGTCGACGGCCACCGACGACTCGAAGCCGCACGGCTCGCGGGCGCCACCACGATCCGGGTCAGCGTCAACAACAACCTTGTCGCTACCGACGAAGCCCTCCTCGAAGCCGCGTTCGTGGCCAACGTCCACCGCGACGACATGAACCCCATCGAGCAGGCCCACGCACTGAAGACGCTCGTCAAGTTCTACGGCTCGCAGAACAAGGCCGCCAAGCGCCTCGGCATCGCCCAGTCGACCATCTCCTCCAAGCTCTCGATCCTCGACCTGGACCTCGAACTCCAGTCAGACCTCGTCGAAGGCCGACGGACGATCGAGCACGTCCGTAACCTCTCCAAACTTCCCCCTGAAGAGCAGCGCGCGAAAGCCGATGCTCGAGCGGAAACCGCAGGACAGAAGGCCGCCGTCAAGCGTGACCTATCACGCCGTGATAACCCTTCCGTCCCCGAAGCGGGTGCCCCTGCCGAGCGGAGCGCTCCGAGCAGCACCGCCACCGACCTATCACGCCGTGATAACCCGAGCCCCAACAGCCGCGGACCCCTCACGGACGAGGTACCCGGCCCCAGAAGCGCGACGGAAGCTTCAGCAACTCCACCGGCGCAGAGCTCGACCTCGGACCTCGCACCCGAGCCGCTCTCAAGCAGCAGAGAAGTGGCAACCCCAGAGGATCCAGCAGGGGAGCGGTCAGCAGCGCCGCCGAGTTCAGCTGGTCCGCAGGTTACGTCTCTCTCGCAGATGCCTCTGGACGACGGCACTGCCCTGATGGATCTGGCCTTCGACCACCTGACCCCACGGCAGCGCAGCGCCTTCATCCAGCGCTACTTCAAGCGCAGCAGGGGAGTGGAAGCCGTGGTGGCGGACCTCCGGACCGACCTTGATCAACCTGCCCGTACGTCGCTGGCAGAGATTCTCCAGCAGATCGCCACAGGACTGGGCGAAGAGGAGTAGTTGAGCTCAAGCACGACGAAGTCTTCGCTTTTTCCGAGGCTGGGGGCTTCGACAGCAGGATGAGGGGCTCTCTCCCCGTACGGGGGAAGGGGGCCCCTTGCCGTGAGCGCCCGTCTTGTTCGGGGTGTGGTTTGTTGTTTTTGGTGTGTTTGGGGGGTTTGTGCGGGTTGGGCGGTCGGTTGTATGCGGGGTTGGTCCGGAGTTGCTTATGCCTGGTCCGCCGTGTGGGGGATCCGGGGTGTAGGCCTGGGTTGTGTGGTGTGTGGTCTCCTTGGGGCTGTGAGTGCCGGGGGTTGCGCGGCTGGCCCTTTGTTTGAGAGTGCGGTTGGCTGCGTTGATGGGTCGGCAGTCGGACGCTTATCCCTGGGGGATGTTCATGTCCGACTCCATCCGGCGGTCTGTGGAGGGGTCTTTTGCGGAAGCCCGTCCGGCCGTCCGTTTGTGAGGTGCCCGTCCGGCGGTCGGTCTGGGAGTGGCCCCTGGAGCCTGTTGTGGCCTTCCTGTGCCACCACGGGGCCGTGATGATGCTTGTCATGCTGTTCCTCGGCCAGGTCTTGTTCGAGTACTGCGCGAGGGGATCGGTGGTTTCGCTGGCGTGGCGGTGTCCGGTTTCGCGTTGATGGCCGTGGTCCTGGTCCGCCCCGGGTGCCGGCGTCGACCGGTGTCTGCCGCCGGGTGCGCCGTCGGGCGTATCCGGATCATGGGCCGTGGGTAAGCCCCCCCATCCGGCCTGTTCGCGGTTTGCGCAGGGTTGCACCGGAGGCTGCTGCCCGCGGTGTGGCTGCGTCGCGTCGGGTGCGTGCTGCGGTAGCCGGCCTCCAGGATGGGCACGGGGGTGGGGTGGTCTGTTCCGGTCCGCTGTCGGCTGACAGGGGACCGGTAGTGTCTGACGCGATGCCTCGTGCTGAGTTCGGCCGTTGGCGGCCTGGCCTGGCCTGCTCTGTGTGGGTGTGGGTGGAGGGGCTTGTGCCGTACACGGCTGCACGCCGTCGTCGGGCGGCTGTATGCGGGATTGCCGGTTCTGACGTGCGGGATCCCGTGGGAGGACGTCCATCGGGTCAGGCCTCGGGCGCCGCTGGGCTGTCCGGGCTGTGAGGGCGCGATGAGCGCGGTGCTGCAGGGCGGTACCTGTGCAGGAGAGTCCGTGTTGTGCCCGTGACCTACCAGAGCATCGGCTGGACCGTGGCCGTGGCACCGGGCCCCGGTTCGAGAAGGCCGGGGTCGGGTCACGGTGCTGGAGCGGTCAGGGGCTGTCCGGGCCGGTCTGGGGGATCGGCACCGGCGGGCTGTCACGCAAGGGGGGAGTTGCGTCAGCGGGTCAGGGGTCGCCGCCGAGCAGGAGAGGGCCGATGTCAAAGACACGGCCATATGTGCGGGGTGTGTTTTCTGCTCGGGTGTGAGTGGGTATCGGCGCTTTGATGTGGGTGGGGGGATGCCGGGAGGCCGGGGGTGTGACGAACCGGCCCGGGTAATCCCGTGTCCTTGTCGGTGACGGCCGTGCTGCTCGCGGGTGTGGCGGGCGGCCTGGCTGGGGTGGGACCAGCACCGTGGCGTGCACCCCGATGGCTCCTCGACCGGCCCCTATGAGGCGTGGCAGGTGATCGGGCTGGGGTTGGGGGCTGTGGATACCGGTGTGCTGGGCGGCGTTGCGGGGGCACGTCGTGGCCGCGGTGCCGGGCACCTCCGGCGGCCTGACCCTGGCCGCCGCCTACGACTGGTCGCACGAGGCGAGTGGCCTGTTCGCGATCGGCGTGGGGAGGGTCATGATCGGGAGCGCGGCCGCGACCGGTCTCGCCGCGTTTTTGTCCTCCGCCCTCCACAAGAGAGGGGCCAAAGCCGGCCGCCCGGGACACTGACCCCCGGCCGGCCCGCTGCGCCCCGAGCGCCGCTGAGGGACCTCCCCTGCGGCCTGTCCGGGTACCTTCGTCCCTCGGCGCGGTTACGCCCACTCGACTCCCAGCCCTCGGAGTGCACCCAGCTGCTCCTGGTCGAGTTTGTCTCGCCGGGTTTTGGTGTTGGTGATCCATACGCCCAGCTTCACGATCGCCGGCTCCGTCTCGCCGTCGACCGCGATCTGCTCGCTGTGCCCCCTTGGCACCGGTCGGTCGCCTTCCCGTTCGACCCACTGTGTGAGGGCCGTCAGGCCGCGTTGGAATGCCGCCTGTGCTTTGCTGGGGCCCCCCTTCGCCGCACGTGCGGGGGCGGGGGCGTGGTCGGGTTGCACGCCGAGCTTGGCCAGCCGTTCCTGCTGCTCGGGCATCAGCTGCGCCCAGGTGGCCGGTTTCTTCTGCCGCTGAAGCCACGTGCCCAGGTCGTCATCGTCGAAGACGACGCCGGGCGCGATGTCGGGCAGGTGGCCGTCGGCGTCAACCAGATCCACCAGGACCCGGTAGTGCCGCTGCCAGTTCAGGGGCCAGGGGCAGTTCCAGTCCTCATCGACCGCGGTCAGTTGCTGCGCGCGCTTCGCCGCCCGCTCCTGGTCCTTGCCCAGGCCGCCCTTGCGGCGCAGGTTCGCCATGTGCTGCCCGACCGGCGCCATCGTCTCGCCCTCGCCCCAGACCGCGTCCTGACGCGGCGCGAGGTGCCCGGTGGCCCGCCGATACGACCGGAGCGCGGCGAGCTTGTTCTCCCAGGCTTCCTCGCCCGGCTCCCACACCATCCCGGCTTCCGGGGCGTCCAGCAGGGTCTTGCGCCGTTCCTCGAGCTCACCTGCCCGCAGGGCCTTCCGCTGCTGGTGGACCCATCGCCCGAGCGGGAAGTCCTTGGTGACCCCCACCTCGACTTCGACGTCGTAGGGGACGGCGTAGAGACCGGTGATCTCGTTCTCCTTCCGCCAGCGGAGGAGGGCTTGGTAGCCCTGAAGCCAGACCAGGGATTCGGGCCGGTAGACCCGGGTGCGCAGGAACGCCGCGATGGTCGCGGTGTCGCGCGGGCTGGAGAAGTGGAGCAGGGCTGCTTCGGCGGCGGCCTGCGTGTCGTTGTTCTCCTGGTCCTTGTTGTCGCCCGTGCTGTCGGCGTCGATGATCCGTCCGTCCTCGTCACGCCGGACGTGGACCTTGCGCTTGCCGCTCGTGAGTGCCCGGGAGGCGAGTTGCTCGACGAGTTGCTCGACGAGTCGCTCATCGTGGCTGCGCAGGCCCTGGAGGACGGCGACAAGGGGGCGGTAGCTGGCCGAGGCGATCATGTCGGTGGGGTCCTCGCCGGGCTCCAGGAAGACGGGCACGATGATCCTGGCAACCTTGGTGGAGCCGTCCTTGTTGAGCCTCAGCGCCCGTCCGATGTTCTGCACGATCTCCACCTGGGAGCCGCGGGTGTCGGCGAAGCAGATCGAGTCGACTCCCCGTTCGCCGGTGATGTCCACGCCCTCGCCGAGAACGCGAACGCTGGCGAGGAACGCACGGTGCACCCGCCGCCCGGCCGCGTCGATGCCGTTGGCGAACTGCCGCAGCACCTCACGGCGCTCGGACACGAGATGGTCCCCGCACAGCCACGCCGACCACACCCGGTCCGGGGGTACGTGGCGGCCGGTCTCGAGCTGGTAGAAGGTGGCGTCGATCGACGACGCGGGGAGCTTCTCCGCGGCCGCCAGGTCCATCTCCGAGGCATCGCCGTCATACAGCGCGGCCGCGGTCTCGGGCAGCTTCTCCGCGAACGCCGCGGCTTCCTCGACCTTCTGGTGGAACGTCATGACCGTACGCAGGTTGTACGCGGCGGCGTGCTCCAAAAGTGCGGTCTGCAGCAGGGCAAGGCGCCGGCCGCGTCGCGCTTCCTCGGACTCCCCGAGGACGGGGGAGGGGTCGTGGATCTCCAGGACGTCGATCTCGAACCCGGCAAGGATCTCGCGCTCGATCGCCTCCGAGAGTCCGAGCTCCGCGAGCCACGCGCCGTAGGTGCCGTTGGGGTCGTCGGCCATGGTCGCGAGCTCCGCCTCTTGGCCGTCCGCGCCCTTCTGCGGCCGGGGAGCGGCGAGGATGCGCGGGGTCGCGGTCAGGTAGAGCCGGAAGTCGGCGGGGATCCGCTGGTTGTCGTGGATCGCCGCCCACGGACGACCAAGATCACCGGCGGTTCCATGGGCCTCATCCACGATCGCGAGGTCGAAGCCGTCCATGCGCTGGCCATAGAGCCGCTCCCCGCCCGCCAGAGCGGCCTCCAGAGGCCCGCGAACCTTCCGCTGCCCTGTCGGGTCCTCAGGGTCGTCACGGTCGACGAGGGAGGCGTACGTGGCGAGCACGACGACCGGCCCCTTCCCGGCCCACAGGGCGAGCTGGACCGGATTGGTCGTGGTCCGTACCCCGAGCTGCTCCAGGACCGCGTCGTTCTCCAGCGAGCACACGGCGACCCTCGGCGCGGTGTGGCCCACCAGGCGCCACGCCTGGGCGGTCTGCACGAGCAGGTCCAGGGTGGGCACGGTCACGAGGACCCGACCGTCCGCGAACGTTTCCAGCGCGCACGCGGCGGCCGTGATGGTCTTGCCCGACCCGGTCGCCGACACGATCGTGCCCCGAGCCCCCTCCGGTGGCACAGGTGATCTTGCAGGAAATCCCACCCATCTGCGAAACGCCGACCGCTGGTCTACCTGATGCTCCCTGAGCGAAATCAAGACCCTGCACTCTCTGTCCTAGGATCAGCGCCATGATCCGTCCCGTCGCAGGATCCCCTACGTGGAAGCACCTGGCATCCGCCCTCGCCCTCACCGCCCTGATATGGACAGTCTGGTACGGCATGCAGTGCGACTATCCGCCGTGCGCCTACTTCGGCGACCATTCTTACGAAGAAGCTGTCCAGTACGGCCAATGCGATCCACCGAAAACGAGACTCAGCACCTGGATCCACTAGACAGACCCATTAGGACACCCTGTCATTCCGCCAACTCTACATGCTGCATCAACCTGAGCCACTTCCCGTCCCGCATCAGCGGATAACGGCCACCCGTGACCGCTGACTGGTACGTCCTCATCGAAGAGGACACCCGAACCACCCAACGCGTCGACGGCACCGACCTCAAACTGCACCGATGGATGCTCACAGGCACGCACCGCATCGGCCAGGACCAGGCGGAGGCGACCGCGGCCGCCGAGGACGCGGCGCTGCACTTCCTGCCAGGCATCCTGGCCCGGCACACACGCCCGGGAGACGAGCCCGCCCGCCATGCCCTGCTCACTCAAGGCGGCTCCTGGGCAGTGCTCGTGAAGCAACGTCACCGCGAATGCCATATACGGGTGACCACAGCCCAGCTCGTCCATTCACGGGAAGAGAAGGAAGCACCCCCGAAGAGCCTGAAGGAAAAATTCCGCAGCACCATGGAGGGCCCCATGCCTGCAGTGAAGCCCTGGACCTGGACACCCAAGGGCAGGGCCGATCAAACCTGACCGCCCCACACCTCCTCGCCGGCCATCCTGGACCGAAGCGAAGCGAAGGCTTAAGCCGTGGAGAAGCAGGGCCAGGTGCTACCGCCTCCCGAACCACCCCCACCGCTAGCAGCCCGCGAAGCGGGTCGACCTGGGAGCGCAGCGGACAGGTCATCAAGCGGGAGCGCAGCGGACCCGCTTGATGGCTGAAGCGCAGCGGAAGCCCCAGGGGACGAAGTCCCCTCCCCAGCTCCGGGAGCGAAGCGGACGGAGCGTCACCGTGCCTGCGAAGCAGGCACGGTGAACGACTCGCGCAGCGAGTCGTTCACCCCCGCGAAGCGGGCAGGCCCTCCCCGCGCGCAGCGCGGGGGTTCGCTTGCACATCGCGCAGCGATGTGGTACCC